>NZ_CAXBCK010000013.1:0-79916 GCF_963974425.1 uncultured Marixanthomonas sp. | reverse complement strand
GTTCGTTTACATCTATATCGGCTACTGTTGGATTGTCTATTAGACAGAAATCTTGCGTAGTCTCGTCAGTAGTTGGAGTAGCAGCATCCCCTACGTTTACGGTTACTTCTAATCGCACTGCACTTTCACAGCCTGAAGTTGCATCAGTCAATGATGCGTAGTATATGTTACCATTGATTAAGGCATCGGTTGGGTCGTAAGCTGTTCCGCCCGTTGCTTGGTCATACCAAGTTACGTTTGGTTCGTTTACATCTATATCGGCTACTGTTGGATTGTCTATTAGACAGAAATCTTGCGTAGTCTCGTCAGTAGTTGGAGTAGCAGCATCCCCTACGTTTACGGTTACTTCTAATCGCACTGCACTTTCACAGCCTGAAGTTGCATCAGTCAATGATGCGTAGTATATGTTACCATTGATTAAGGCATCGGTTGGGTCGTAAGCTGTTCCGCCCGTTGCTTGGTCATACCAAGTTACATCTGGTTCGTTTACATCTATATCGGCTACTGTTGGATTGTCTATTAGACAGAAGTCCTGAGTAGTCTCGTCAGTAGTTGGAGTAGCAGCATCTTCGATAGTAACAGTAACTTCAAGTCTATCTTCGCCTTCACATCCGTCGACAATTTGAGCACCATAATAAGAGTTTCCATGAATTAATTCATCGGTTGGGTCGTAAGCTGTTCCGCCAGTTGCCTGGTCGTACCAAATTACATTTGGTTCATTTACATCAATATCAGCAACAGTAGGATTATTAACAACACAAAATTGTTGGTCCGTTTCATCAGCTGTGGGAGCATCTGGCCCTACGACAGCTATTTCATAGACATCAATTGATTGTGCAATATTTACATTTAATAAGGAAGAAAGGCGAACACTTACCCTGTCGAAAGCGACTCCAGGAGTGAATACTACTTCAGCTTTTTCACCATTTTGTAATAAGGTTAATAAGTCAAGACTTAAAATTGAAGATAAGTTTTCTGAATATACTTCCGTCCCTCCGTTATAGGCTATCACCTGAACATTATTTAAAAGCCCTAATGTCACTAAGGTGGGGTCGGTTTTTAAAGTAACAGAAAACTCTTGATCAGGTTGATAGGAATTAGGGAAATATACATTTTGACGTATAGAAGCTAATACTCCTATAAGTCCTAAACTTATTTCAGAAAAATTATCAGGATTTTCGTCTATAACATATTCAGGGTTAGTCACGCCTGCACCACCAATACCAAGGAGGTCTACAGTTAATCCTTGTCCATCAAAATCTGTGAATAAAGGATTGATAGCACATTGATTATCTGTAAAATAGGAAGCGTGATACACATCCATACTATTAAAATCTCCAAATAAAAGAGCATCTGTGTTATCTTTTATATAAACTCTATTATAGTCTTGGTCTGGAGTTATGGCAATATAAAAATTTCCCTCACTATCTTTAACAATCCGGTATCTGTTAATATTAGAGGGAGGTACTGCTGAAGTAGAAGAGAGGACAGTAGTATTAGTACTTCCATCAAAATATCGTGCTTCTACATCAAAATAGTGGTTTCCAAATATAATAGAACCCAATACATCGGCCAACAAATCACCTAATGAACCACCTAATAAACTATTTAAAACATCTTCATTGAAGTTTATTCGGATAAAAGAGGTAGTGTTAGCGGGAATAGTAGATGGAAATTGAAGCTCTAATTCACCTGTATAGCTGCCACCCCCAATTAAAAGACCACCATATGAATTTAGGATAGCAGGGTCATTATTTGGCAAGGTAGCGTTAATAGCATCATCAACGTGATCTTCAAAAGTTACTTGATTGGCGTATTCTTGAGTTTGAGCATAAAGGTCGTTTTGTGCAAGATTAAATAGAAATATTGTACATAGAAGTAAATATTTTAAACTTGACATACAAAGTTTAGGTAGTTTTATTATCATTGGGGTCACATTTTGGATTAAACAAGCTTTAGTTTTATTTCAGTTAATAATTTTTATACAAAGAGTTAATGTTTATTAAAAAAATTTTATATTGAATGAGTTCTGACTATATTAAAAAAGTCAGAAAAAGCCGAGATTTTCTATTACACGAAATAGTTTCTATTACTGTTTATGCTAATTATTTGAGAGTAGTTTTTGTTGTGATAAAATTATCCCAAAAATCCTATTCTTTTCTTAAAAAAATGTTAAATGTCTCAAAGTGCGATTAATATAATTGATCGATTAAAAGAAGAATTATCGATTAATACAGATAAAAACTTATGTAAGTTGATTGATATTAAGCCTAATACGCTTTCTACTTGGAAAAAAAGAGATTCTCTAGATTTTAACAAGATAATCGCGCTATGCGAATCTAAAAATCTGGATTTAAACTATATATTTTTCGATGAAAAGAAGTTTAGCGCTGATAATGAGAATGAAAAACCATTGTTAAAAACAGAGTCTCTTTTGGCTGAACCGCCAGAGGTTAAAATTTTTAAAGAATTTCAACTTATTAATACCAATCGAAATATAGCATTGTTTCAATCCATTCTTTCTTATCACCCCACTTTGCAATCTGATAGCATGGTGCTTGGACAAAAGATAAGGAAGAATCAAACTACGGATGGGGTGATATATATAATTGAGTTTGAAACGGAAGAATTAATTGTTGATGAATTACAAAAAGCCATTACCAACAAAAAAATAAATGAATTTACATTGAAGAACTACCATCCCTTCGATTATGCCATACAACCCAAAAAGCATATTAAACATATATGGCAATGTATAGATGTAATTGAAAATATTACCATTAATTAACGCAATACCTTACTAGCTTCTTACAAATAGTCACGACACAGTATTTTTCTATAATAATAGCTGTGTCGTCTACTTTTCAGTAATATATAAACCCTATTTAAGTAGTTGTTAAATACTACTCTATATTATAAAATGTGGAGAGGTTTAAATTCTTTTACGGAAAATGTTATTTTTATTTGTTCTAAATAAGAATAATTATATAGCTTTGCGGCGTCTAACAAATCAACCTAATGAAGTTTTCATTTCTTTCTATTTCCTTCCTTTTTTGTAGCGCAATTTCCTTGGCTCAAAACACCCCTGTAACCGATTCCACAGATATTGAAAAATTGGATGAGGTGGTAGTGACCGGGCAGATCAATCCGCAGTCGGTTAACAAATCGGTAGTAGAAGTAAAGGTGATTAGCAGAAAAGACATTGAGCGACAGGCCGGAAATACGCTAGCCGATGTATTAAATAACACCTTGAACCTGAACATTACGCCTAACACATCAACAGGTAAAAGTGGAGTTAGTTTGTTTGGGTTGGACAGTCAGTATTTTAAAGTGTTGATCGACAATATCCCGATGATTAATGAAGAGGGCGTAGGGAACAACACCGACCTTACCTTGATCAATCTGGACGATGTAGAGCGCATAGAATATGTAGAAGGGGCAATGGGCGTACAATACGGATCGAACGCTGTTTCGGGTATCATTAATATTATCACCAAAAAATCATCTAGAAACAAGCTCGATATTACGGCCTATGTACAAGAAGAAACCATAGGCGATGAGTATGAGTGGTTTGATAAAGGCCGTCATATTCAATCGATTAAAGTGGGTGGAAATATTTCAGAAAAACTATACGCCAATGCCACTTATACCCGCAATGACTTTGGAGGCTTCTGGAACGATAGAGAGGGCGAGAACTACGAAGATAACGACGGTCAACGCGGACACGAATGGTTACCCAAACTACAACAAAATACCAAGGCGTTATTATCGTACGAAGCCGAAGGGTTCAACATCTTTTACCGTTTTGAGTACTTGCACGAAGACATTTATAAATACAACGAAACGGTAGACCCCAACGAAAACGCATCGACGGGAACCACCAACCCGTCAGCGTTGGATGAGCAATACACCAACAACCGTGGGTACCATCACGTAAACAGCAATGGGAAACTATTTAAAAAAGTGAACTACAATGTATCACTTTCCTACCAAGAGCAGACCAAAGACCTGGAGCGCTATACCTACCGCATTCGGTCAGGGGCCAAAGAAAATGTAGAAGAAGGTGAATACCAGAGTAGAAGTGCAGTCTTTTCCAGAGGTACGTTCAGTAACTTGTTGAACAGCGAGTGGCTATCGGTACAAGCGGGTTATGAATTGACCTTGGAAGAAGGTTCCGGCTCATCGGTGGCGATTGTGATCGATCCCGAAGAAGGAACCGTAACACAAAACCTAGATAATTACGACTTTTTTGCCGCTTCCGAAATGCAATTAACAGACCGTTTTTCATTACGTCCGGGCGCTCGGGTTTCCTTTAGTAACTTATTTGATACGCAGTACATCGGGTCGTTAAGTGCGAAACAAACTTTGGGAGAGGATTGGGAATTGCGCGCTATCGTAGGTTCGGCGAACCGAACACCTAATTACAACGAGCTTTATACCTACTTTGTAGATGTTAACCACAATGTACAAGGAAATGGAGATTTAACGCCAGAACAAGGGGTTTCTACCTTTCTTCATATTAAAAAACGCAGCAGTCTGGCCGATGGAGCTGTTCGGTTAAAAAACAAGATCAGTTTTAATTACTTAAATCTACAAGATAGAATTGAATTGATTGTCGTGAATCAGAGTCCGTTGGCGTATCAATATAACAACATCGATAGCTACAAGGCGATGGGCGTATTTTCAGAAAATGAATTGTATTATCAAAATATTAAAGCGCAGTTGGGCGCTTCGGTTCAGGGAATTTCAAAAGTACTGGACAGCCGTACCAATAGTAATGATGACTTTCTGTATAATTTTCAACTGAATGCAAATGTCGCCTATACCGTACCCAAGTGGGACACCACCTTCTCGTTGTTCTTTAAACACATAGGCGAGCAGCAGCAATTTGTAGAGAAAACCAACGCCGAAGGCAATCAAGAATTTTTCACTGGGAAGACCGAAGCCTATAGTTGGCTGGATACCACTATCAATAAATTGTTTTTCGATGGCGCATTAATCACCACTTTAGGTGCCCGAAATATATTTGATGTTACTGCAGTAAATACCACCGCTTTTGAAGGTGGAACACATAATGGTCCGCCCACACAAATACCGTTGGGCTACGGACGCTCTTACTTTTTAAAATTAACCTATCATTTAACCCTATAACCATGTCAATCTTCAAATCTGTTAAAATCCTATTACTTGCTTGTGTTGCCACTACCGCTTTGGTATCGTGTAGCGATGACGATAGTACAACGGTACAAGGCGAGCCATTTGTTGCCGCTTTTGAAAACCTTTCGGCCAACTTAAGCGAAATAGAAGGCAATAAGGATATCAAACTAGTGTATTCTGAAACGGCTTCGGAAAACGGAGCGATCACTATTTTGGTAGAAGCAACAAACGCGGTGTATGGAGAAGACTTTACAACGGAACCTGCTGCGGAAGGAAACACGATTACCTTGCCTATTGCAGAGGGAACAGGGGAAAACACCCTTGTATTCAATAAGCTAAATGCAACCTTAGACGAAACAGTAGCGATTACGTTTACTATTACGAACGTTTCATACCCTGGCGGACAAATTCAAGGAAACACTGCTTTTACGTTGAATAATTCAGCTTCCTTAGGGCGTTCGCTAGCACCAGAAGTAGGTGGTCCTAATGAACCCAACCAAGTATATATTGACTTGAGTTCAGAAAAGGCCACTGTTGTACAACGCGATACGTGGGATCTTGGATTTTATGCTGGTAGTGAATTTCAGGTAGCAATAAACGGTTCTATTTATATGGCGACTGCTCAATTGAACGAAACAAATATTGATGCAATTACTCAAGCCGATGTGTCTGATTTAAAACCTCTAGTGGCTGTTGGAACACAGGATAGTCAACCCTATGTAGATCATCCAGATGGTGATATTACCAAAACTGCAATTGACGCTATAAGTGACACCGATGCTGATAACAAGGTGTATTTAGTGAATTTAGGATATGAAGTAGGAACCACTGCGGCAGAACAAGGAACTGTAGCGGTAACCGGAGACACTAGAGGTTGGAAAAAAATCCGCGTATTAAAACGAGGTGATGATTATGTATTACAGTATGCTGATTTAAGTGATACCACACATCAAGAAGTGACTATTAGTAAAACCCGAGGGTATAACTTTACCTTTTTTAGCTTTAATACAAATAGTACTGTTTCTGTAGAACCGGAAGCAGACCAATGGGATATCAACTTTACCCTATTCACCAACCTTATTGAAGAGTATGGTTCGTATGGATATGCAGATGGGGTGTTACACAACCGCAAAGGAGGGGTGGTAGCGTATGCCATCAATACAGATGAGCTTAGCACTACCTATGATGACTTTTCATTAAGTAATCTAAATACAGCCAATTTTCAAGAAGACCAACGTGCTATAGGTGGTAGCTGGCGAGAAGTGATCAATGAAGATAAAATATTGTATGACAATATGTTCTACATCATTCAAGACCTAAATGGAAATACCTATAAACTAAAATTTACAGCTTTAGTAAGCGATCAGGGAGAACGCGGATACCCGGAATTCAAATATGAATTATTACAATAAGAATTAAACGTATTATAAACTCTAACTCTATAAAAGATAAAACAATGAAAAAAATATTACATATTGCAGCCTTTATAGCAACAGGATTAGTTGCCACTGCACAAGAAACTGTCAGCCTTTCTATGGGTGCTGGTTATGCAAATGAGGTCTACGTAAAATTAGCAGACGAAACACAAGCTACCTTTGCAGCTGAAAGTTGGGATGTAGCTTTTTTACGCAACAGCGCACAGAATATTGGCATTCGTGTAAACGATGGTACCGGAATACAGGTATTTGAAGCGGCGAACGATCCAGCAGAATGGAACAATATCGATGTAACCAATGAAGCATCTTGGACACCATTATATAATGATGATACCAATTGGGACAACGGAGCTTTTATGCAAGGATCGGCTAGCTATGGTTGGGGAGAGTACAACCCAGCAACCCACCACGTAGAAGGAACCATCATTTTTGTATTGAAATATGCTGATGGTACCTACCGCAAGTTCATCAACGAAGACTTTTTTGGCGGGTACACGTTTAAATTCGCTACTTGGGATGGAAGCGCTTGGGTAAACGAAACTACTACCACAGTAGACAACGACGATAACCCAAACAACCGTTATAATTACTATTCATTAGAAAACAACGAAGCCGTAGTAGCTGAACCAGCTGTAACGGAATGGGATATGGTATTTAGAAAATATGTAACGGAATTACAAGCAAATACAATGTATAATGTAACCGGTGTATTGCATAACCCAACGGTTACCGTAGCACAAAACGAAGAACCAACAGGAGAAGCAGACCCTACTAACGTAACGTATTCTGAAGAAATCAATACCATTGGGTACGATTGGAAGAGTTTCGATGGTTCAGGATATATCGTAAATAGCGATATGGCATACTACGTAAAGTACGATGAAAACACCGTATATCGATTGGTATTTACTTCATTTGAAGGGGCTTCAACTGGAAACATAGATTTAGAGTATCAAGATGTGTCTAGTTTATTAGGATTTGAAGAAGTAGCAGAAGATGTTTCCTTCGGAATGTATCCAAACCCTACTACCAACGGTCAAATATCGATTGTGTATGATGTTGCTAATACTGTTTCAGCAAAAAACAAGATTGAGGTATTCGCAATTAATGGAGCGAAAGTATATTCAGAAACGATGTCTACTACATCTGGTTTTTATAACAAGACTTTAGACCTTTCAAGCCTACAAAGTGGTATGTATATGGTTACCTTTACCGCCGGAAAAAACAGTGTAACGAAGAAACTAATTTTGAACTAATATAATTATGAAAAAGACAATTTTTGCGTTAATCGGATTAATAGCTTTCAGTGCTAGTAGTATCGCACAAAGCAAACTAGAAAAGGATAGAGAGGCTATAAAGAATATGTGTGGTTGTTACGAAGTAACTTTCAACTTTGCTGAAACCTTTGAATATGTAGAAGATTCTACTTACATCCCGTCAAAAACTAAAATAGCTGGCGGTTTAGAGTGGGCAGAACTTATTGAAGATAAAGATGATAAAATTGCTATTCAGCATTTATTAATTGTAGGTCCACCCAACCAGCCACATATTGTAAAACACTGGCGTCAGGATTGGGAATATGAAAATACCGATCTGTATATGTTTAACGGTGATAACCAATGGACCTATACTAAAAAGCCAAAAAGCGAAGTAAAAGGACAGTGGACGCAGAAAGTATTTCAGGTAGATGATAGTCCGAGATACGAAGGCTCTGCTACTTGGGTACACGTAGATGGTAAAAGCTATTGGGAAAATACTACAACAGCACCTTTACCACGAAGAGAGTACACGCAACGTAGTGATTATAATGTAACAATGCGCGGAAACCGTCACGAGATAACCGATTTTGGTTGGATACACGATCAAGACAATGAAAAGATTGTACGAAAAGAAGGCGCAGAAGATGTAGTGATCGCCAAAGAAAAAGGGTACAATGTGTATAAAAAAGTGGACGACAGTAAATGTAAAGCAGCCCAAGACTGGTGGAAAGAACACCAAGACAAATGGGCTACGGTTCGCGCGAAGTGGGACAAAGTATTTGGAAAAGACAAAGATTTGGCCTTAAAAGAGAAAGTAGATAACAAAGTATTGTTTAAATACTTGTTTGATGAAGAAATGACCGATAAGAAAGAAATAAACGGAGTGATCGACTCTTTTGTAATCGAAAAATAAATAAAATATGAGCTGCCTAAAAAAAATAAACTTGTGTTTGGTATTGTTAGTAAGCACGTTTGCTATTGCACAGAGCAATAATGTGTTCTTAGAAAGAAGCTTTTGGAAAACCAATCCAACAGTACCAACCGTCGAACAAAAAATAAAAGAAGGCAACGATTCCACCCAGTTAAATTCCTATGGATTTGACGGTGTAACCTATGCTATTTTGGAAGACGCCCCATTGACTACGCTTAAGCATATGCTAACGAAAGAAGGAAATGGCGTAAACAAATTAACCCACGACGGAAGAACCTATATTTTTTGGGCAGCTTATAAAAACAATATTGACTTAGTAAAGCATTTATTACAAGAAGGTGCCCGAACCGATATTCGGGATGACCATAGTAATACCATTGCATTGTTTGCTGCTGGAGCGGGAAATACCAATGCAGAACTTTACGATATATTAGCGCAACACGGTGCCGATCTATCGAACGAAACCACTAAAAACGGTGCAAACATTCTGTTATTAGCAGCACCCCACGTAAAAGACTTGAGTGAGTTGGATTATTTTGTTTCCGAAGGCATGTCGTTACAGAGCACCGATACAGCTGGGAGTGGCATCTTTAACTATGTAGCCAAAACCGGAAACACCAAATTACTGGATGCCCTTATTGAAAAAGGCGTAGCCTATAAAGAACTAAACAAAGAGAAAGGAAATGCGATGCTTTTCGCCAGTCAGGGTACACGAGGCACGACCAACGGGCTGAAAGTGTATCAATACTTAGAGTCAAAAGGCATTACCCCAAATGTGACCACTACTGAGGGCGTTACCCCATTACATACATTAGCATACAGAAGTGATGATAAAGCAGTGCTAAACTACTTTATTAAAAAAGGAGTGGATGTAAACCAAGCCAATGAAGAAGGCAATAACTCTTTTATGAATGCTGCTTCTGCTAATACATTGGATATCGTTAAACTATTGGAAGAAAAGGTTGCTGATATCAATCACTCCAACAAAAAAGGACAATCAGCGTTAAGCTTAGCAGTTGCCAATAATAGTGCTGAGGTAGTAGCTTATCTATTAAAAAATGGAGCAGATGCTTCCGTAACCGATACAAACGGAAATACATTGGCATACTACGTGATGGATGGGTATAGTACAAAAGAAGCAACTGATTTTAATAAAAAACTGACGCTTCTAAAACAAAACGATGTGTCATTAACCACGCTTCAGGAAAAGGATAACAGTTTATACCATTTAGCAGTGGCTAAAAACAACATAGACTTACTGAAATTGGTCGTGAAAATGGCAGATAAGAAACAACTGCAACATAAAAATGCAGATGGCTTAACTCCGTTACATTTGGCAGCGATGAATGCGAAAAACGATACCATATTAAAATATTTGTTGTCGTTAGGCGCTGATAAAAATGTGGTAACCGATTTTGAAGAAACAGCATACGATCTGGCAAGTGAAAACGAACAATTAGAATCAAATAATATTGATCTAAACTTTCTGAAATAATATGAATATGAAAAAGTTGATAAAAATACTACCCGTTTTAGTAGTAACCTTAGTATTGGCGGCAAGTTTTACGACTACCACGGCCAAAAGTAAATACAAATGCCTGATACAGATGACCAATTATACAGGTGAATCTGCTTACGTGGTGGTTTCTTTATTGGATGCAGAAGGCAAATATGTAGAGACCTTATACGTACAAGGCGATGACGATGAATGGTATTTTGATATTTCAGAATGGTGGGATTTCTACGGAAAAAAGAGGCATAACATCGATGCCATTACCGGAGCTACTATTGCTGGCGGACAACGCGCGCTAAGCGTAATCGAGATTGAAGATGATAAAATCGATGCAGGCTACAAAATACGCTTTGAAACAGCAGTAGAAGACCAAGAATATTACGCCGACGATGTAGAGTTTGAGCTGACATCAGAAACAGTGAAAGGAAAAGTAGAAGGACAAGGATTTATACGCTACGTGCGTATGATGCCACAGTAAACGCAACCGTATGACCTTATCAATATGGAGATACAGTCACCTTGCGTTGGCTGTATCTTCTTTTGTTTTTATAGTAATTGCTTCCGTTACGGGGATTATTCTCGCTGTAGAACCTGTTTCCGAACAACTAAAACCATTTGCCATACCTGAAACACAAGAGATTTCGGTAGGGGAGACGGTAGCGGTGCTTCAAAATAAATATGATGAGGTATTATGGGTAGAGGTGGACCATAACGACTTTGTATCGGCATCTGTTATTACCGCCGAAGGAAATAGCGAAACCTTTTACATCAATCCCATAACCGGCGAAAAAGTGGGGGAATTGATCGAGCAGCATCCTATTTTTAGCTTTGCAACCAACGTACATAGGTCGTTGTTTTTAAAATCAACCGGTCGCTTTATAGTCGGGTTGATATCATTTCTACTATTCATAATTGCGGTCACCGGAGTGCTACTGATTGTGAAACGGCAAGGAAGTGTAAAACGCTTTTTTTCAAAAATATCAAAGGAATCATTCAACCAACACTATCACGTCTACTTTGGGCGATTGTTTTTAATCCCGATTATTATTTTAACGGTAACAGGGGTATATCTTTCCTTAGAGAAATTTTCTCTATTACCTGAATACAAAGTAACCCACCAGGTAGATTACGATACCATTGCCGAAATGCCAGTACGAGAAGTCATTGATTTTCCTGCGTTTCAAGATAGTCCGCTCACTGATTTAAAAAGATTAGAGTTTCCTTTTTCCCCTGCCCCAGAAGATTATTACATCGCAAAATTCTCGAATAAAGAAGTATTGGTCAATCAATTTACCGGCGAAGTACTAAGTGAGTTTGAATATCCCTTTGTGGCGTGGGCGTCAAGTTGGAGTATGGCACTTCACACGGGTAGAGGGAGTATAGTATGGTCTGTTATTTTATTGATAGCCTGTTGCTCTATTTTGTTTTTTATCTATTCAGGCTTTGCAATGACCTTGCGCCGAAGAAAAAAAACAAAGGCGTTTAAAAATAAACATACCAAAGATGAAAGTGAGTATATCATTTTAGTGGGTTCGGAAACTGGGAATACCTTTGATTTTGTAAGACAATTTCAAAAAGCGCTATTGCAAGCCGGTAGGAAAGTATTTGTTTCAGAATTAAACACCTACACTACCTACAAAAAGGCGAGACAATTATTTGTGTTCACTGCTACCTACGGACAAGGAGAAGCACCGGCCAATGCGACTAATTTTTTACAATTATTAGAAAAGAAAAAACAAAACCATCCCATCCATTTTTCGGTAATTGGGTTCGGGTCATTAGCTTATGAAGATTATTGTCAGTTTGCTATTGACGTCGATAAAGCGTTACAGCAACATCCTAACTTTCACCAAGAATTACCCATTTACAAGATCAACAATCAAGATGCTACCGACTTTGAGCATTGGGCCATCCGTTGGGCCACACAGCATAATTTACACCTACAGTTAGAACCTTTAGATTCGGGTAAGAAAGTAGCGCCACAGCATAATTTCACGGTCATAAACCGCACCGAATTAAACAGGGACGATACATTTTTACTGCAACTTCGTCCTACTAAAAAACAAGTGTTTGAGTCGGGTGATTTGTTAGAAATTATTCCGCCAAACGAACGCATTGCTCGATTGTATAGTATTGCTGAGGTAGCAGGAGATATTGTGTTAAGTATAAAACGACACGAGTATGGCGCCTGTTCTTCCTATTTCAGTAGTTGTAAAGTAGGGGAGAAGGTAAAAGGAGTTATAAGTAAGAATGAGTCATTCCATTTACCCGATAAAGCCCAACAAGTACTTTTAATTGCTAACGGCACAGGAATTGCCCCTTTTTTAGGAATGATAGCTACACACGCAGCTACAAAAGAAATCAATCTTTTTTGGGGTGGAAAAACACAAGAGTCATTTAATTTATATGCTTCCTATTTAGAAGAAACAAATTTACAGACTACACAGTTGGCATATTCGCAAGAAGGAAATAAACAGTATGTACAAGACCGTTTAGTGGCTCAAAAAGAAATGGTAGCTCATTTACTTCAGGAAAACGCTATGATAATGATCTGCGGAAGTATTGCTATGCAAAAAGAGGTATTATCTGTTTTAGAAAATATTCTCACAGAATATAAAATGGAGGTTACCATAAACGACTTAGAGCAACAAGGATTTTTGGCAATGGACTGTTATTAACAATGGCAGTTCTGAAAAGAGAAAAGAAATATACATTGTTAGGTTATCTATATACCTATAAAATTAGTTTCCCACTTGTTGCTTAAACATATAGATGTGTTTTTTTTGTTACACCAAGAAATACTATTTAAAAACATCTTGTCGAATAGCGGGCGTCTATTACATTTTCGTATAAACGACCTTAAAACTCCCAGAATTATTGCCGGGGTCCACATCGTTGGCATACAGTTTTAAATAGCCCGAGGTATCGGCCGTTAACGTGGCTTTCCTGCCTACATAAAACCACGTGCCGTTTTCGCCAATGGTGGCGATAAGGCTGCCATGGCGGTAATTGCGCACGATATTGTAAATTTCAAATCCGTTGATGCCTTCTGGTCCGGCAGCGCCTGCAAAAAAGCCTAATGTTATCCTGCCAGAGGCTTTTAAATTGATTTTATCGCCTTTATTTAAATAAATGCCTGTCAATTTTGTGGACCGTACCGTTACGGTACCCGAGGTGGAAGCTTTTTTAGGTTTTGTTGATGTTTGGCCACTGCTGACCGACAGTGATTTCAGTTGGATATATATTTTTTCTTCAAAATACATGGTTGATATGTTAATAGAACCTTTTTTAAAAAAATAGGTGTTGTCTTTAGTAGTATATTCATCGGCTGTTTTTGCCCAATTGTTGACATAATATTTATAGAGATCCTCTTTGGCATTGCGAAGGATTGTAGTAAAACTCCCATCGTTATATGATACAAAGGCCAAATTAATACCGTTGGAATTGTTTTTAGTTTTATACGGATTATAATAAATGGTTCCGTTACCTTTTTTGGTTTTTGATGTCCGGGTCGTGCCAAAACGTTTCAGGTATTGGTTTAACTGATAATGATCCTGGTTGTTATGGGCCCTGAAAAGTTCTTCTATGTCATCAATCCCTGGATTTTGGGCAAGCGATGCAAGACCTGGAATTAGGAGCAATCCCAGTATAAGGATAGCCTTTAGCGATGTTTTCATGATATTGTTTTTATACTATTTATGAAATTTTTTTACCATTCGCCTTAAAGATTCAGCAATTAGAACAAATACGATTAGACCGATGACGGTATAATGTACCCATGATTGGGTATAAAATGGTGCCGTTTTTTTTTCTAATATCGCTATGGTATTTAGAAAATGAGGCTCTTCTAAAAAAGAGAGAAGGTTGGCCTGCGAAGGGTTAATAACGTAGTCGTTACTTTTATCTTTCTCTTTTATAACTTCGGTAATGGAGCTGTAATAGGAGTATTGGTCCGATAGGTTACTGTGGTCAATGCGTGAGACCGTTATGTGGTTCCCGTTTTGTTTTACAATGATGGGCAGCCAATCTTTTTTGCTTTCTTTTAGGTTAAAAAACAAATAATCCCCTGCTTTTTTAAAGGCTACTTTTACTTCAACCGGTTTGTCGGTCCAAGTATAGTCGGTAAAGTCGTTGTTCAGCAGGTCTATTTTGTAAGCCGTTTTTGTGTTGAAGGTATAGCGTCCCTGTTTTTTTACCAATGGAAAGTTTTGCTCGAGTTCCCCTTTTTCGTCACGGTTAAGAAGGTCTTCCAAATCGTATTGTTCATTCTCGGTCAATTTTGTGCTTTTATTCAATAGTTTCAGCATACGGTTTTTAATGCTGTCGTTTCTGTAAAAAAGGATGTCATTTTCAACCTTAAAATCGCGATGGGCGCTAATTTGGGCGATATTTGAAGCTTGAAAACCAAAATAATGCTTTATGGTACAGACACCTTTGTTTACCTCAATGTTCCAGAACATATCAAAAAGATTTTGGGGGTATTTCTTATCCAACACATCAGATTTGTCCATAGGGCCAATAACCTTGTATTCCCCTTTAAAGTTGGACGGAAAAGCTTTAAGAACAGGTTGCTCGCTGGGCAAAGGGCGGTTGGAGTACACTACCCGGCAACCGTGCAGTATAAAGAAGACGGTTGCGATGAACAATATAACTTTGTGTTTGAATTTTGCCTTCATGAATACGATTTATTGGCTTATTGATCAATACTTCCGTATGTTGTATGAGATAAGGGCATTGTGGACAAACATAACATGAACCGGTTTTCCCCGTTGCCGTGCGGGCTTCATGTTTAATGTATGGGAATTGAGTATTTTTTGTATGGCGTTGGACGCTTTTTCATTAGAAGGACGCATATTCTTAATATGGAATTTTCCATTGGTGTCAAGAACCATGGTCATTGAAACCTTTCGATGGTTGCTATTGCTGTAGGGTTTAAACCATTCTTTAAGCTTATCATTTGGTATTTTGTCCTGTAACCATTCGTTAATGTATTTTTCTTGGCAACGGCGGTCCTTGCTGTCGGTACAGAAGGGCATTTCTGGCTTTTCGTGAACAACACTGAGTGGTATTGCATTTTCAAAATTTACATGAGGCTCTTTGCGGAGGGTTGGCTTTTGTTCTGTTTCATTTTCATTTTCATTTTTTAATTGTTTCGTATCTATTTTAGCAAGGTCTATTTCGCCTATTTTTTGGGTAAGCTCGGGATCCAGGTAAATTTCTATAAGTGGGTCTGCATAGCTGTACTGCAGTCTATGGTAGTTTATTGCTTTGCGCACCGTTTTAAGTTGGGGGTACTTTACGTATTCTTTATATGTTGGGGTGTGGTCAGCTCCATACCATTCAATTTTATGTACGAAATAGGCCGATCTGCCCGAACGTGTTTTGCCTTCAAACAACTGTTCTACTTTTTCGGGCTTTATTTTAAAAAGGTAATCAAAACTGCGTCGTCTTTTTGTCTTGAACACTTGTTCATATTCGTGGCGCGGGGCATACCCACCAAAACTTCTTTTGGTATAGATTACATTGGGCGTAGCTACAGGTATTTCCAGTATAAAACCGTTTTGGTCAAAATCATACCGCATTAACCCCATTTTATCGACCACGTAGGCCGTGGTTGGGATTTTTTCGGCATAGCGTTGCAAATTGCCCAATTGTTCGGCAATGTATTTTTTATAAAGGGTATTCTGGCGTATATCGCTGGCATTGTAACCGCCCCATGTTTTGTTGTCGTTTCTGTAACTTTTGTGTTCTCCCGGTCTGTCATAATAGATTTCGCAAGCCGTACGCGAACTCAAGCTGGTTGCGGCCGCAAAGAGTGCTTTTTGGGCGATGACCGAATTCACGCCTTCCCTCGGATACCTTATTTCCCCAGCATACCTGTTGGGATACCATACCTCCTTGTCCATGGTATCGAACAGCGGACGGTAAAACTTCACCTTGAGCAAGCCGTTGTACTTTTCGTATTCCTTACCTACAGTAAGCCCTATTAAATTTTTGTCCGGTTCGCCCAAGAGGGGCAGTCCTTTAAAAGTAAGTAAGGAAATAGACTCAAAGTCTTCATCAATGGTCGGGATGGTCATTGTGGATACTGCTGAAAATTTATCAGTGGATTTTACTATGCCCTCGGTAGTTCTTGAAGTGGGTTTTTGATGCTGTCGGTTTGTAATGGTTTTGTTTTCGGTAATGGAAGGAGATGCCGGGTTTTCCCTTTCGCTAGTATTGTTTTCTTTATTTCCTATGACATCGTTTACGGCTTCATCTGCTGTGTTTACAATTGTATTTTCAACAGCTTGTGCTACCTTTTTCTTTAGTTTCTTAAAAAACTGCGCGTGTGCCGTGCCGCCCGTTATTAATAAAATAGCGAGTATGATTGAATTAATTGTTGTTTTCATAATATGTGTGAGTTATTTGGTTCTTTCCTCAATATTTCGCCGCCACTTTTAAATACACGTCTAATCCTATGGTGTTGTTGGTGTTTAAAAAACCTAGATATAGCGTCTGTCGAGTTCCGTTGGTAGGTACAAACGTCACTTCCTCACCTATGTCCTTCCATTCTTTTAAAGCCTTAAAGTCATAGTTCATCCGTTTTTCGAACAATTGGCTGTCCTGTTCGCTGGGCAGGAGGTAAATGTTGATGTCTTCGTATTTTCCTTGCTCTTTTACCAAGATCTCATTGGCCCGGTCTGCATTTTCCGAGCTTGTGCCCATTCTATCGGCCAAAACATCGAAAACAAGTTTCCGGGCTTCGGGCCTAAAGGTTTTGCGTTTGCTTACATAAACCGTATAATAAAAACCTGTAGCGTTGGCCGGAATCTGCAACGGGACTGCTACCCGGGTCTTTCCCCGCCAGGCGGTTATCGAATTGACCGCAAACGTTCCTTCGTAAATTTCTTTAAGCGAGTTGTTTTGTGCGTCAACATTAAAAAAGAAAAAGAAAATAGCGATAATAAGTAATGAAGTGCGCATATTGTATGATTTTAAATAACTGATAATTAAAACTATACAACAAATAGAGATAAGGCAACCACAAATGAGCAACTGCACGGGTTCAATTATTTTCTGCAACCCTATGGTGGATTTTTGCTGAAAATTAGTAAATTGGGTACTCCTCAAGTCAACTCCTCATATTTTTCCATTGTGAACGGTTTTTATGAAAACAAAACTATTTTTGTTGGTCTTCTTCATGGTGTCCTATTTGGGGTTGGGGCAACAGACCGTAGTAGATTCCCTTAAAACCCTGCTGGATAAAAAGGAGGTTCCCGATACGCTGCGAACCATTTACCTGTTGAACATGGCCCACGCCATTGCCACCACCAATAAACCGAAGGCAACCCAATATACCCAAGAGGCTCTAAAAATTGCCAAAAGCAACAATTGGAACGTAGGCATTGCAAAAGCCTATCGGCAACAAGGGAACGTGTATTATTTAAAGTCTGATTTTACCCAAGCTTTACAGCAGTACCACCGAGCCTTGGATGCAGCCCATTTTGAAGGGAAAAACCTCTTCGATGCTACGGTATATAGCAACATTGCAAACATCTATGCCGATATGGAAGAGTTTGACAGGGCTTTGGAAAACTATAACAAGCTGCTTCAAATTGCCGAAGAAACCGCTTCAAAACCCCAACAATTGATTGCCATTTTCAACATAGCCACTGTACAAATGGATCAGGGAAAAGATTCTTTGGCGGTGGAAAACCTTCAAAAAGCACTGTCGCTTTCCGAAGAAAAACCCCTTCAAATTTATTATCCCACGGTTTGCAATAATTTAGGATTGGCCTACCAACACTTAGAAGATTATGAAAAAGCACTTGTTTATTACGATAAAGCCTTGGAGCGGGCCGAAATTATAGACGATAAAGCAACGATGGCCATTGTACTGACCAATATGGGCAAAATTTACGGGTACCAAGGAAAAACAAGAAAAGCCGAAACCACCTTGCTAAAAAGCATCGACTTAAATGCAGAAACAGGGGCACTGGACCGGGAAGCAGAGTCTTGGCTGGCCTTGAGCGAAACCTATCAAAACCAGGGAAAAGGCAATGAAGCCTTAGCAGCCTATAAAAAACATATTGTGCTAAATGATAGCATCCAAAATAGGGAAAAGCAAGTGGAGCTGGTAAAAAAAGACTTAAGCTATGAGCATCAAAAAGAACAGGCGCTGTCGCAAGCCGAAATTGACAGGCAGCGCACCCTCAAAAAAACGGTGATTATTGGAGGCAGCGTGTTATTGCTTGCGTTGGTTGTAATTCTTGTCCTGTACAAGAAAAAGCGCGACGCCGTAGAAGCAAAAACGGTATCACAGTTTGAATCTAAAGTCGATAAAACCAAGCTCAAAGCACTTCGTTCGCAGCTGAACCCGCATTTTATCTTCAATTCGCTTAACTCTATCCACGATTTCGTCGCTAAAAACGAAAAAACGGAGGCAAAGGCTTATCTGGTGAAATTTGCAACCTTGATGCGTCAGACTTTGGAAAATTCAGAAAAGGAAGCGATTCCCTTAAAAGAGGACTTAGGGTTATTGACTACGTATTTTGAAATAGAGCAAAAGCGGCTGCAACACAAATTTTCTTTCAAAATTACGGTCGATCCGTCTATCGATGTGGAAAACACTTTGGTGCCGCCGTTGATCCTGCAACCTTTTGCCGAAAACAGTATTTGGCACGGTATTTCACAAAAAACCGGCACCGGCCATATTTTGGTTCAGGTTCAAAAAAAGGAAGGGATGATTCTTTATTCTATTGATGATGACGGTGTAGGGCAGTTAAAAGATGCGACCAAAAATGGAAAGACGAACAAATCATATGGCATGAAGCTCACCAAAAACCGCATAGCAATCATTAATAAACGAAACAGTGTCCAAGGGCATGTTAGGTTGATAGACAAAAAACAGGGGGTGCGGGTAGAAGTAGGACTCCCCCTGCAACTGGCATTTTAAGGTATGGTAAAAGTAATGGTCATAGATGACGAACAACACTGCATAGACCATGTGGTGGAGCTGTTGGCGTCCTACAAAGAGGAGTATGTTCTTGTGGCTACGGCAAAAACAGTTGCCGACGCTTTAAAAATAGCGAAGGAACAACGGCCAGACCTTGTTTTTTTAGATGTGCAAATAGGGCCAAACACAGGCTTTGACTTTCTGGAGCAGGTAGGCCCTGCTTCTTTTGATGTGATTTTTACCACTGCTTACGACCGGTATGCCCTTAAAGCCATAAAGTTTAGCGCATTGGATTATTTGCTGAAACCAATAGGCACAAAAGAGTTCGCCACCGCCTTGGAACGTTTTAAAACCCATACCACACAACATATGGCACAGCGTATTGCTGTATTGCTTCAGAATATGGAACACCAAAATGCGTTAAAAAAAATAACCGTGCCTACCAGCGAAGGGTACGAATTCTTGGAAGTTGACCAAATTTTACGATGTGAAGCCGATAAAAATTATACCCACATTCATTTAAAAAACGGAAAGAAAATAACGGTGTCTAAAACATTGAAAACCTTTGAAGAACTGTTGGCTACGGAACAGTTTTTCAGGGTACACAATTCGCACTTGATCAACCTGAACGAAGTAAAAAAATATGTCAAGGGAAAGGGGGGTTATGTAATTATGACAAACAATCACAGTATCGAAGTTTCGACCCGGCGGAAAGAACAATTCTTAGAACGTTTAAAACGATAAAACTTAAGGAAAGTTTCAGAAACCCCCTTCCAATTATTGTCTTTACCGTTCTTCTTTTGTAAGAAAAATTTGAAAGTTGTAAAAATATACGTAATCAGCTTAAATTTAGAGGGTTAAATGCTAATGCTTTAGATATTATTGATTAAATTTATTGGGTTGTAACCAAATAAACCCAGTATTATGAGCGTTCCAAAAATCCCGACCAATTATACCCACAACCTCAACCCGATACGCCCTTTTGATATAGATGCTGATCTAGATGCTAAACATTCGGGCAAGATTGCGACCGAACTGTCCGGCAGTGTGGAAAACAAAATAAGCGGAAGCCTTTCTACCACAAACACCTTAAAACTCACAGGTGATGCCAACGAACCCGTAGCCACAGACAACAAACTGGAACTTATGAACCTGCCGCGCTTTACCCTAAAAGACATCAAGGACTTGATGAAACAACGGGTGCGCATCCCGAACTATTCCAATGTGTGCTTTAAAATGTTGGGCGTGGAATTTTTTAGCATCTGTGTGGGCGGCGAGAGCCAAATAATCACCGAGCCTTACGTGCCCAATGCCGCGGAGCGTTGCGAAGAAGACCCGTGCTGCAAGCCCGATACCCGCCCGTTCCCCGACAGGAACTCCAATGAGCCCCAAGGCTAACTTAAAACCTTTGAACCATGTTAAAAAAAGTGCCCGATTCCCAGTTAAAAAACATCGCTGTTGGCGAGGAAGAGATCATCTTGAACGGCCCGCCCGGCAACTTAATGGGCAGTATTAAGCTGCACAATAAAAACGAGACCAAGACCCGTATAAAATTCCTGGACCTTAAAGCCACAAAAAGCAAGAAGACCGAAAGCCTCAGCGGTGTTCCGCTTTATATCAATAGCAAACTACGCCCTGGCGAAAAACGCATGGAGCACCTTATGCTCTCCATCGACCCGAGCACACGTCCGGGCACGTATGAAAACCAGATAGACATTGGTGGCAAAAAACGCAAAGTGACCATGGTAGTGCAACCTACCATTTCGGTAGCGGTCAACCCTACCGAATTCACGTTTCAGGGAACAGCCCCAGGAACAAAACATACCGTAACCTTTACGGTGGTCAATACTGGTAATATGTCGTTTGAAATACCCAAGGTGAGCCACGTAGCCCCATTGGATATGGACTTGTTATGCCGGGCTTTCGGCTATGGTTTTCGGCACGATAAAGAGGAAGGTTTTACCGAAACCATGGATCACGTAACCCAAAACCTAAAGGAAAACATGCCCAATTGGGCCAACTCAAAAGTTAAAGAAGCAGGACAGGTTTTAAAACCGGGAAAAAATATGTTGGTGAACATCGAAATTACCATCCCCGAAAACGCCAAGGCAGAAAACGATTACGACCTTACCATCCGGTTTTGGGAAGAGCAATTGTCTTGTTCGTTCAAGTCGCATACCACAAACCAATAAAACAAGAAAAAATGGAAAATAAACCTTTACAGTCCAATGTGTTCAGCGATTCGGTCATGAAGAACCTTCAAGGCCTTACCAATATGTCTATGGAATTCTATGGCACCATGCTGGACAATATGACGGGAAACAGCAACCAGTTCAGTAAAAATGCCGGACAGTTGGGCAAAAACGTCCTTCAGCCTTTAAAAACCATGTTCAATACTGGGGATTGTTGTCCACCCCAAGAAGAATGTCCGCCGCATTGCTTGACCAGCATGCATAGAACAGCTATGAAGGGAGAGCGAATTATCATCCCATTTTATGTGAAAAATGATTGCAATGCACCTAAAAAATATAGGGTAGGAGCCCGGCCTTTGATCGATCAAGATGGGAATGATGCCGGCGTGCAACTTAATTTAAATAAAAACGCGGTCCAATTGGCTCCCTTTGGTAAAGAAAGGGTGTTGTTGCATTTAGATACGGGAAAATTGGAAAATGGCACCTATACTTCGGAAATCGTACTGCGAGAAAAAGAATACAATCAAAACATCTGCCTTACCGTGGAAATCGCCGATCATCCCGGCATTACGGTAACGCCCCACGAGGAGAAAAAATACAAGCTAAGATGGCAAAGCTGGAAATCGCATTATTATTGTGAGCCCATCCGTGACCAAGACCAAGACCGATAACACCAAGCCCATGGCATCAAACAACGACCAAATACCGTTTGAAGAACTTTTCAGAAAAACCGTTGCGCTCAATAAAAAATTTATGGGTCAGGGGTTTAAGATATGGAGCGAGATGAGCCAAAAGCCCAAAACAGGCAAAAGCCCATTTGTTTTCAAGCCCGAAGCGTACAGCAAAGCCTTTACCGAGTTTGCCAAAATGAATTTAGAATACTACAATAAGGCGTTGGAAATGGGCTTTTCATTCGCCAATGAAATGATCGATAAAGAAGAACCTTCTGGTCATACCGAGACACAACCTGCATTTGTACTGGAAGAAACCGCCAAAGCCGGAGAACGGCTTAGCTTGCAGTTTGTTCTGGAAAACACCAAAACAGAAACCGCGAGTTGCGAACTGGTCAATTCCCCTTTTACGGATACTGCGGAACCTGCTAACGAAATCAATATTAAAACCACTTTTAAACCACAATCCTTTACTCAAGAGCCAGGCGAAAAAGATACCGTGGCCATTGAGCTTCATATTCCAAAAAAGACCCCCAGCGCAACCTATAGTAGCGATGTGGAAGTAGTGGGCTTTGAGCCTTCCTTCTTCCGTATCCTACTGCACATAGCACCACCAGTTAAAAAACAAGCCAATGGGAACGTCAAAAAAAGGACCACGAAAAAAAAGTAATTCCGGTAAGCAAAGCAAACAGGAAGACGCCTCGTGGATCGATACAGACCGTGTGGTGAACAAGGCGCAGCGTATCGTTAATTCCGCAGTGAACGTACTGGAAGAAGAAATAGCCGCAGGTATTTTAGCGGCCAAAAAGATTGAGAAAAAATTAATAGATGTCGATGAAATCCGGGAAGACCCCGACGCCTTGATGAACCGGATTCGGCGGGATTCGCATGAAGTGTTAGACTTATTTATCGACGCCTTTGCTTCCTTAACAGGCCAAATGAACAGTGTGGTGGAAGCTCTTAAAAAAGAAACAGAGGAACAGGCAAAAAAAAACGGCAAAGCATCGAGCACAAAACCACCATCCAAAACTTCAAAAAGCACCCCCGCTATTATTACATTAGAACCCGATGCCCCAATGAAACCGGGCGAAACGGTTACTTTGACAATAAGCATGTTTGAAGACCATCTGGAAAGCCCTAAAAAAATTGAACTTAGAAAAAGCGATTTGATTGGGCCGGGCGAACACGTAATCTATAAAAGGGCCATAAAAATAGAACCTAAATCCTTTTCGCTCAGACCAAAAAAAGAAAAAGACCTGAATATCACGTTAGACCTGCCGAAAAACAGTCAGCCGGGATGTTACAACGCCTTATTGACCGATAAAAATGACCCGTTGGTGCGAGTGCTAATTGCTTTGGAAGTAATATGACTATAGAAGCTTCCGATAACAATAGACTATTTGTATTCAAAAAACAATCAATCATAATAAAACGAACAGTAGGTTATGGATACGGCGCAAATGAAACAAAAACTAGTGGATTATGGGACCGAGACCCTCTTAGGTATCCATGCGTTTATTCCTGAAAAAGAACCTAAGCAATATCTATATGGTTTGTTATCAGATTATCCCAACCGCGGTGGAAAAGGATTTCGCCCTGGACTTTGCATTGCAAGTTGTAAAGCTTTTGGCGGAAAGCTACAGGAAGCCAAGTTTTCAGCTATAGCGTTAGAGATGTTACACAATGCTTTTCTTATTCACGATGATGTAGAAGACGAGAGTTTTTATAGGCGCAAAAAACCGACCATGCACGAAGCCACCAGCCGTGCCATAGCCATAAACGTTGGCGATATGCTCAATGCCCTCAGTTTATCCCCTTTATGGCGCAACCGGGATTTGTTGGGAGAAAAACTGTCACAACGTATCTTTTTGGAAATTCAGCATTTAATAACCGAATCGGCAGAAGGGCAAGCCCTCGAACTGGGATGGCGCAAAGACAACCGCTGCGACCTCACCGAAACCGACTACCTGCGGATGATCCTTAAAAAAACCTGCTGGTATACCTGCATCCATCCTATACGTATTGGAGCGCTAATTGGTAGCAAAGGAGCAGTGAAACCAGACGATTTTAATAGGTTAGGGTACTTTATGGGGGCCGCTTTTCAGATACAAGATGACGTACTCAATCTAGTTGGTGAAGAAACCTCGTATGGTAAGGAAATAGGCGGCGACATTATGGAAGGCAAACGTACCCTGATGTTGATACATTTATTGGAGAAATGTTCTGCCAGCGAACGCAGGTTTATTAAAGGGTTTTTAAATATCCCAATTTTAGATCGCAATTTGGCTGAGGCTAAAACAATCTTAGACTTCATGCATAGCTATGGTTCCATTACCTATGCAAAAAGTACTAGCAGGTATCTAGCTGGGGCAGCACTTAAAGAATTCTACACTCATTTTTCCCATTTGGAAGATAGTGAGGATAAGGCCTTTTTGGAGCGTATTATTTTATATATGATAAACCGTGATTATTAGCTATGGTACAGATACGCCAAAAAATAGAATATGATTGCGATGTGCTCATCGTTGGGGGAGGGCCTGCTGGTAGTGCCTTGGCGTATCATTTGGCGAAAGCCAACATCAAGACTATTGTTATAGAGGCTAAAAAGTTTCCCCGGGATAAGGTATGTGGCGATGGCGTGAGCCCTGTTGCATTGCGCGAACTTCATGCCATGGGCATCACCAAAACTGATACATTTAAAAAGGCCAACAGTATTGATACGGTTGGCCTGTTTATGAAAAACGACCAAGCCCATATTAACTTGGAAAAGCCAGATGACCTGCCATTTCATGCACGCATAATACCCCGAATGGAATTGGATGCTATGATTTATGATACAGCAAAAAAGGAGGGCGCTGTCTTTTATGAAAACTGTAGGATGATCGATTATAAGGTCTATGCCAACAAGGTGGTAACGACCTATAAAAATGGAAAGAAAGAAGGGCGGCTGATTTCAAAACTGATTGTAGGGGCAGACGGAAGCCGATCATTGGTAGGGCGAAAATTACGCGGCTATCAGCCAGACCCCGCGTATCAATTGTTGGGGTTGCGGTCGTATTATGAAGGTGTCAATGGCCCACGCAACCGGGTGGATGTTTATTTTAGTGAAGAAAACTTCCCTGGGATTTATTGGTTGTTCCCAAAAGGGGAAACAGGAGCCAACGTAGGGATGGCGATGATTTTTAAAACCTGTCCGAAAGAGGCTTCAGAAGTACGGCAATGTTTTGCCAACCATATAGCCACCAACCCCGATTTACGGAAACGATTGGGCAATGGCAAAGCAACCGAAAAAATACAGGGCTGGCCCATTACCTTTTACGATTCCCGGAACCCTATAACGGCAGACCGTGCGATGCTGGTAGGTGAAGCCGCTGGACTTATAAATCCCTTGAGCGGTGATGGTATTCAATATGCCGTGTTAAGCGCTCGCTGGGCTGCAGAAAGTTTAATTGATTGTATACAGCAAGATGATTGTTCAGTCGATGCGTTGGCGGGGTATAAAAAACAATTGGAGAAAGAGTTAGCCTATGATTTTTCTCTATCCAATTTACTGGTTCAGTTTGGGCGTAATAAAACTTTGACTCCTTTATGGATGACCTTTTTGAACATCCTAATTTCAAGATGTAAAAATGATCCCAAGTTTGCAGCCATCATTGCGGGTATTTTTGAAGGTACCTATCCATCATATAAAGCACTTACTCCAGATTTTATCATGAAAATTCTTCTTCAAGCGGGTATGGATGCCAATGATTACCTGCTTAACGGATTGACCCAACCAGGACAAATAGTCACCGATGGTGCTAAGTTGGCTGTAACCACTCGCAATACTGTTACAGAATTAGCTAAAAATCCTAAGGCACATTTAAGTTGGCTCGCAGACGTAGCTGGAAAAACATTGCATGTAGCGAAACATACTTTACATACAAAAATAGATAAATAAGCATTTTATCTAGCTGTGATTGTTTATAAAAAATGCTAATGTTATAAAATTTGGATTAAATTTTATAGTAGGTGTCCTTAACGTATAATAAAATATCAATTGATTGAAAAAAATAAGAAAAAACTTACAAAATGATGATTTTTAGTCGCTAAAAACCATTTTATTGACGATTATACACGTAAAAGTTAGATGAATTCAAATATTTTTTTAAATTTACATTCGATTTTTAACTTATTTATGTATTTAATTCTAGCCCCCGATGAAAAACAATACTTATTTATACCTTGGAAAAGGTACCCTTAAATTATTAGTATTTTTTATATTTATTGTTTTGCCAGCCACTGCACAAGTGGGTATTGGTACAGTAACACCTGCACCAAGTAGTGCCTTACAAATAGATAGTACTACAGGTGGATTTGTACCCCCGCGAATGACCAATACACAAATGAATGATATACCCACGCCGCTAGAAGGTTCTATTGTTTACAATACTACATTTTCTGCGTTGTTTTTATACTCTTCAGGAACTTGGAATAATATTACCCGTCCAGATCTTCCTTCCATTGTATTGAGCAAGGACTGGGGAGAAAACGATGATAACAACTTGGTACAAACTAGTACTAACACCTACTATAACTTTCCTTTGAATAAAAGTGAAATAGCTTCTACTGAAGAAAACTTTTTTACCGTTACAGCGAACGGAACCGTACAAGTGAAAAAGAGTGGTAATTATATGATTACCGCAGGTTTTTCCGTAAATAACTTGCCCATTGGCGGTCATAAATACATTATTGGTGTATATAAAAATAATAACTCTAACCTTATTGGATATTTAGTACGCGGGAATGTGGTAATGGAAACTGAAGATGAATTTGGTACCAGTGGTGTAATGACTTTCCCCTTTAACGCCGATGATAAAATAATTATGCGCTATGTGCTGAATAATAATGGGGAGCGATTAGACGCCCGTTTTTTCAAGATAGGGGTTATTAAAATATAATGAGTTATGGAATATTTAAAATTAAGACTAACAGCACTTCTCATATGTATGTCCTTTATACCTTTATTTGCTCAAAATGGAGTTGGAATCAACACCACGAACTTAGATGATGGTAGTGCTTTACAAATTGAAAGTACGATAGGTACTATGGCGCTACCCCGTATGACCAATACCCAAATGCAAGAAATAGATGGCCCTCTTGAAGGTTCAATTGTGTTCAACACCACTGACAGCAGTTTGTACATTCGTATTAATGAAAAATGGATTAAATATGTTCAGTTAAATAATACACCTTCTATAATACTTAACAAAAATGGCGGTAGTCTTGTACTACAAGAGAACCCACCATTACCGATACCACTCAATGGGACAAATATCTTACACAATGTAGCAGATTATTATGAGGTAAGCGCCGGTGAAGAGGAAACCAAAGGAGATAGTACAATAAAAATACTTCAAGATGGCCTATACCTAGTAACTGCGGGCATGTCTACAACCAACCTCCCTGCAGGACCGAGAAAATATAAGTTGCTCGTATATGTAAACGGAACTTTAAAATCGTATTTAACTAGCGGAAATGTAAATCTTAGTAAAAGTGATTTTTGGGGAACCAGTGGAAACTCTGTATTATTATTAGAGACCAATGATGTAGTAGAAATTAAGTATACTTTGGATGGTAACAGAACCATTACTGCCAAGTTTTTTAATATCGGAATTTCTAAATTGTAAAAATGTGCTTCACCAATATTCAACTACTTGAAAAGAACTAAATATAAACTAAAACCTTTAAATATTTGCTAGAAGTATTAATTTGTTAAAGCTTTTCCAACATATTTTAATTTACTTCCTTAATAGAATAGCTGAGTTTTCTTTCAGTTAACTTATAACCTCCTTTATTTTTTCAGAAAGAGTGTCAAAACCTATTATGTATTTCATTTATAAGGTTTCCAAAAATCTATCAGATTGAAGTAGTAACGGTAGAGAAACACAAAAATAAAAATTGTGAATATCTATTCTTGATTTTGAAAAGCAGGAGTGGTATAAATATTATTTTTGGCACCCTAAAAAAAATATAGATATGAGCGTAACTTGGTATGAATGTAAGGTGAAATACAGAAAAACACACGAAACAGGAGAGCAAAAAGTAACAACAGATACGTATTTATTGGATGCAGTATCGTATACAGAAGCTGAAGCTAGAATTACTGAAGAGATGAAGGCGTATACAAGTGAGGACTTCAGAATAATGAACATAAAAGTCGCAAACTTCTCAGAGGTGCACCCGTTTGAGAATTCCGATCGTTGGTTCAAGTCGAAGGTTTCCTTGGTAGCCATGGATGAGGAGAGTGGAAAAGAAAAAAAGACAAATATGTATTTGTTAGTGCAGGCCAATAACGTAAAAGAAGCATTTGAGAATAGTACGTTGGCAATGGCCGATACTATGGGAGATTATTCGATTCCTGCTATTACAGAATCTCCAATTCTGGATGTATTTCCATATTTCACTGGGGAAGAAGAGCAATTAGAAAAGTTTAATGTGCTAGAAACGGCTGAACCTGTAGAACAAGAAAATTAAAACATAAACTATTCAATTTTTAGTTTAAGAAACCCCGATGGCTATGCTTCGGGATTTCTTTTTTTCTAAACCTTTCGTTTAGGCAGACTTGAGAGCCATCAAAATCGTTTTTTGGTAGTTTCGGGTGAAGATTAAAACAGGTTTAGATTGTCTAGATTTATCTAAATTTTAAGAGCTTATTACCATTATTTAATTATGTTTAAGCGCATTGAGTTAGATGTAGCTATTGTTGATAGTTAGGCGTCTAAAAATCATTGCATTAACCCTTAAAGTAACATCTATCATGAATAGCAACAGAGCATACGGTATCGGTGGTAGTACGCCAGAAGAAGAACTTTCTAAGTTAAGCGCCCCAACCAACAAGCCGACTCCCATTACTGATAAAGAATTTAAAGACAGACTTGACAAAGCCTGTGTAGCCCTAAAAGCAAATGGATTGGATGCATTATATATTAATGCCGGCACCAATTTGTATTACTTTACTAATACGCAATGGAATGCATCAGAGCGTTTAGTTGGCGCAGTTCTTTTTGCCGATGGAAGTCTTCATTATGTAGTTCCTGAATTTGAAATAGGCACTTTTAATGATTTTATAGGAATTGAAGGCGACCTTATTCCGTGGTTGGAACACGAATCACCGGTACAGAAAATTTCAGAAGTTGCAACAGAAGGTACGCGTTTGGCCATAGATGATTCTACGCCGTTTAATTTGGTTTCTCGCTTGTAAGAACATAAAAAATTTACAATAAGCAGTGCTGAAGAACTTATCAGAGATATCAGAATGCTTAAAAGTGAAGCTGAAATTGCTCACATTCAGTACCCGATGGACTTAACGATGCAAGTACATCAAGCGGTAGCAAAAATTTTAAAACCAGGCATCACTACTGCAGAAGTGGAACGCTTTATTCATAAGGCACACCAAAAACTCGGTATTGCTAGTGGTTCTTACTTTTGCATTGTTCTATTTGGTAAAGACTCCAGTTTTCCGCACGGGGTAAAATCTCCAAAACCATTAGAAGAAAATGATATTGTTTTAGTTGATACGGGTACGCAATACAACGGCTACATTTCAGATATTACTAGAACGTATAGTTATGGTGACGCAACTGCTAAGGAAACCAAAATTTGGGATAACGAAAAAGCCGCTCAATTGGCTGCTTTTGATGCCGCACAACTCGGAAAGTCTTGCGGACATATTGACGATCAAGTTCGTGTACAATTAGAAAAAGACGGACTCGGTCCAGATTACAACCTACCAGGATTACCGCATCGAACTGGGCATGGTATAGGACTTGAAATCCATGAACATCCGTATATTCTGAAAGGAAACTATAGTAAAATACAAGTAGGAATGGCCTTTAGTATTGAACCTATGATTGTAGTACCAGAAGCATTTGGCGTGCGTTTGGAAGATCATATTTATATGACAAAAGAAGGTCCGAAATGGTTTACACAGCCAGCGCACAGCATTGAGAATCCATTTGGGGTTTAATCAATTAAAAACTTGAAAATAAACTTGTGATACTAATCTTCCTATATTTATTTTTTCAAAAAAGAGCCTCCCTCTATGCACATTCTTAATGCTTATCAAAATAACCTCAAGAACGTTGATCTACGTATTCCTGAAAATCAATTGATTGTAGTTACGGGTTTATCGGGCTCTGGGAAATCCTCCCTGGCTATGGACGTTATCGCCAATGAAGGGTATCGCTATTTTCTAGAAAGTCTCCCAGCGTATAATCAGCAAAATGGTCAAGTAATCCCTACTGCTGAAGTTGATAATATACAAAACCTCCCGCCTGTAATTAAAGTGGAGCAATCAAAACGGTTCCAGTCTATCAATACTACTTTTGGCACCCTTTCTGAACTGACGGCTGTCTTCAGAATTTTATTTGCACGCTATTCGGCTGCTGAAACGATGAGTAAGTCGCTCTTTTCTTTCAATCACCCGAGAGGAGCTTGTGAGGTCTGTCGTGGCATTGGAGAAGCGGAATATATTGACATTCATAAATTAATCGGAGATGAGAATAAGACCCTTAGAGAAGGAGCCATCACCACGACCTTGCCCAATGGTTATATTGTTTATTCTCAGATTACCGTTGAAGAATTAAATAAGGTATGTGAAGCACATGACTTTACTGTGGATATTCCTTGGAAAGAACTCACCGCCGAACAACAGGATGTAGTTTTAAATGGAAGTGACCGTCTCAAAGTCTTTTATGGCAAACACGGCTTAGAGTCCCGACTTAGATGGAAAGGAATTAAAGCAAAACCTCGGGAGGAAGGATTCTATAAAGGAATGCTTCCGATTATGCAGGACATTTTAAGACGCGATAGAAATCCTAATATTCTGAAATTTGCGAGTTCCAAGATTTGTCCAAGTTGTAAAGGCGGACGCATCAAGTCGGAACATCTAAAATATGAATGGAAAGGGCTTACCTTTCAAGCTTGGATGGAGCTTTCCTTACCTGAATTATATAAAAAACTGAAATCTCAAGAGTTGACATCCGGGGAAAAAGTATTGGTGGATAAAATCTGTACTAAACTGTTCGACCTAATTCGACTGGGTATGGAAGAATACCGACTAAGCACGCCAAGTATGGAGATTTCATCTGGAGACGGACAACGCATTAAGCTCATTAACCAAGTAAATAGCAAGCTGCAAGGTATTTTATATGTGTTTGATGAACCTTCCATCGGTTTGTCTGCAGCTTATCAACAGTATTTACTTCATATCTTGAATCGACTCATTCACAGAGGCAATACCGTGATGGTGGTGGAGCATGACTTAGATTTTATTCAGGCTGCAAATTGGATTGTAGAACTAGGCCCAGAAGCAGGAATCAAAGGAGGCGAAGTAATTTTTAACGGTCCCATTATTGATTTTTTAAAGGCAAAAAACCTAAACAGTCCAACACTAGCGACACTGAAAGCGGCCAAAAATAAAAATACAGCCAAAAATCAGCCTAAAAAAGTATCGGCAGAAGCTTTTCAGCCTAATGTAAAGGAGCTGAGCGTCGTGAGTAGAAAGACATCTCAATTGCTTGAAAATATTAGCCACTTTTGTGGAAAAGAGGACTTAAACCTTCTCACTGTAAATGATCAACCAATAGGTAAAACGCCTCGAAGTAACCCTGCTACTTATACAGGCTTAGCGAATAAAATACGTGACCTGCTCGCCAAAACTCCTGAGGCAAAGGCTTCAAAATTAACTAAGAGTGCCTTTTCTTTTAACAACAAAACCGGTAGATGTGAAGCCTGTGAAGGGGCTGGTGTCATTACTTTATCGATGAGTGCGCTGGGTACTATCAATCAGGTTTGTCCTACTTGTAATGGCAAGCGTTTTAAATCAGAAGTGCTTCGCGTGCATTGGAAGGATAAAAATATTGCAGAAATTTATACCTTAAGTATAGAAGAAGCTTACGATTTTTTTTCCGAGGAAAAGAAAATCAAAGAAATACTGTCATTAATGCTGCAGTTGGGGTTAGGCTATATCAAATTAGGACAGCCATCTAACACCTTATCCGGTGGAGAGGCGAAACGTATTAAACTGACCAAGCATTTCGCCAAGAAATCAAAAAAGACACTTCTTGTATTGGAAGAACCCAGTATAGGATTACACCAACAAAATGTACATCAGCTTTTGGAAGCCTTACACCAATTGAAGCAACAAACGGCTGGTATTATCTGCTTTGAAAATCACTCGCTATTTCAATCCACATGCGATACGTTTGTAGACAATGCATTGGAGGTTCAACCAATTGAAATAAAAGAAGAAACTGTGCAGCAGCGAGATAGTATCTCCATTCAGGGGGCGCGTACGCATTCCCTTAAAGACCTTAATTTAGATTTACAAAAGCATTCTTTAACAGTTGTCACTGGTATTTCAGGGTCTGGTAAATCCTCTTTGGTGATAGACACCCTGCATGGCTTTGGGTTACAAGAAATGACCAAACAGTTCTCGAGTTATCAGCAATCTAGAGCAGGTGTGAATTTTCAAATGGAGGTTGACCATATTGAAGGACTTACCCCAACAATTTGCGTTACCCGTAAGCAAAAGAATTACTCGCAACGTACGGACATTGCAAAACAAACAGGAATTGATAAAATCTTGCGTTTTGCTTTTTCCAGAAAGGCGCAGTATAAAGGACAAGAGTTATCAGCAAGTCATTTTTCTAATAATCATGAATTGGGGAAATGTGCAGTCTGTGAGGGACTGGGGCAAGAACTACTGCCAGATCTCAGCAAACTCGTATTGGATGAGAATAAAAGCATTGCCAACGGACTCTTTACGCACAATAAAGCAGTGGGGTATTATGGAGATCCAGCGGGCAAGCATATGGCGGTTTTAAAAAAAGTTGGCGAAGAACATGGATTTTCGCTAGAAACGCCGTTTAGGGAACTAACTAATTCACAAAAAGAAATTTTGCTTCACGGAGCAGGTGAAAAAATATGGGAAGTAAACTGGCTTTACAAAACGAAAACAAGGGAAGGAACGCAAGCCTTAAGTATGAAGTGGGAAGGACTCTTTCACTACTTGCAAGATGAATATTTTAAAACTCGGAAGAATAAACATATCAAGCAACTTACCGCGCTCTTTTCGTACAGCGAATGCAGTCGTTGTCATGGAAGCGGGTTAAAACCAGAGCGATTAGCTTTTCAAATCGCGGGTAAATCCATTCATGACATAAAATCAATGGATTTTAAAGCTTTGGGAAAGTGGCTTTCTGTTACTGATAACCAAGAAGAGGTGGATCAAAAACTCATAGCCAAAATTCAGCCCCATCTTATCAATACGATTAAAAGAGCGAAGCAATTACACATGGATCACCTGCAACTTAACCGAAAATCGCCTACGCTTTCTGGAGGAGAAAATCAAAGAGTAGAGCTTATCAAACAGTTGAATAGCCCGCTTAAAGGCATTACCTATTTGTTAGACGAACCTTCTGCTGGCTTATCGAATGACAATATTCCGGACTTGATTCAAATTCTCAAAGAACTTATTGAGAAAGGAAATACAGCGATAGTTATTGAGCACAACAAGGAGATAATCCTGGCGGGCGATCAGTTGGTTCAGCTCGGTCCCCAAGCTGGTAAATTGGGAGGTTATCTTACGTACCAAGGAAGTCCTCAGGATTTTTTGAAACAAGCCGATTGCCATCCTTATTTAAAAGCACCCACTACAGCGGTTGCGTTAAAAGAAGGAGAGGAGGAGTCTATCGTTATCCAGAAACTTTCTAAATATACATTAGTGAAAGAGGTATTAGAAGTACCTGTTGGTGGAATTACAGCTATTAGTGGTAAATCAGGAATTGGAAAAACCACCTTAGTGAAAGACATCTTGATTCCGAGTATTGAAACAAGGCAACCTGTGAACTGTGCGAATATAGTCTTTCCAAAAAATTACACAGGCGCGTATTATTTTGAGCCTAAAAAATTACGATCACATTCGAGTACTTTATTAGTATCTTATTTGAATCTGCTAAACGAGATTAGTAATTTTTTTGCAACTGAAACCGGCTTGAAGACCAAGGATTTTTCCTATAAAACAAAAAGCAGCCAATGTCCAAACTGTAAAGGAAAAGGTTCTATTGAAACTAGCTTGGATGTAGCCGCCAATGTGATTGAAAGGTGTGAGGTTTGCAAAGGACAACGGTATCAGTCGCACATTTTAGCGCATACCGTTCATTCTAAAAATATTGCGGAGGTACTTTCCTTGAATATCACGGAGTTAAGTGCATGGTTAGAAGAGAATAAGGTATCTACTAAAACGCTTCAATTGTTACATCAGTTAGAAGAAATTGGGTTGGCGCATCTTAGCTTAGAGCAGCCAGTACAATCTCTTTCTTCTGGTGAAAAACAACGCTTACTATTGTTGAATTGGTTACAGGAACGAACTACCGATACACTTTATATTTTAGATGAACCCAGCACCGGACTTCATTATGCCGATATAGATCTATTGTATGCGATTCTCAAAAAACTTAGTAAGGCCAATGATATTCTCATTATTGATCATAATCCTTATTTGCTAGAAAAAATAAAAGTAGGGGTGGTATTACAATAACAGTAGGGGAGCAATAATCCCAATTCTTACTTCATTTCTGTTATAATCAGCGGCATTAAATTGTTCAACAGCATAATTTGAATAATCATAATACCGACCAATATAAGCTAAGAAAAATCGTATGTCAAAGTCTTTAATGGGACTGTAGTATAAGGTAGGAACCATTCCGTAGCTAGTTCTCAAATGGTTACGACTGTTTCCAGTTTTACCATAAGCACTACTAGTCATAAGGCTTAATAATCCTTTCAGTTTTGGGCTGAAGCGGTACTCTGCTCGTAACCAGTTTTCAATATACAGTGCATCTTGGGCCACCGAATCATTATCAAAAATATTGGTCACAATACCTTTAGTATCCACCTCTTCATAACTGTAATTAAAGTCATACATCAGGGTGAGGTTATCATTTTGATATTTATTTCCTAACGTAAAAAAATAGGTTCCTTTATTTTTTACCTGGTTGGAGTAACTTAGACTATAGATGGTTTGAAATTTTCCATCAAAAAAGTTTCCACGCCAATTTCCAACAACCGCTACTGGCCAGATAGGTTCCTCAATATTTTCTGCAACTTCATCGCCATATAGGTCTTCATAAAGCATGGTGCGCGAATTTAATACCTGAAACCCAAATTTGTGATCCTCCATAGATTGATAAGTAATCCCAGCTCCGGTAACATATGCGAGTGCATTACTTTGAATATCATTGTATTCTAGAACCTCTAGAGCGCTGAATTCGTACTCGTAACCGCCGTAAAAAGCATATGTTTTCCCTACTAAAAGATTAAGTTTAGGACTTACTTTAAAGTCTACGTATGCCAATTCAATATTACTACCCAATTGATCAAGACTTTGAATATCGCTGCCTCTATTAAAACGATTTCTAAAATAAAAGTTCACCTGATCATGCAATTTAGCAGAGAATCCAAGTGCTGTGAACCCATTTTCAAACTGTACCCCATTGTAATAGCGATCTCCACCTCTGTAAGTATATGCTTGCAACTCTGTACGCATATCGAAAGTGATATCTATATTATTTAAGAGCTTAACATTTTTTACAGGAATTATAGGCTTAGCCAGAGTGTCATTTATCTGAGAAAAACCTAATAGAGGAGACATTAAAAGCACAATTATTAAAAATGACTTCATAAAATAATTAGGGTTTGTAAGATTAAATTATAATGAATTTGTACGCAGAAGTGTCAACAATGGTATGATTGTTCTTTTAGGGAGACTTATTTCTGCTAGAATCTCATTAAAATTACTAAATTTTTATGGAAATGAAGTTTAAGATCTAAATTCTCTGATACAGAAACTAACCAATACTAATCGTTTTTTAATTTTTTATAGAATTGGAGTTCTATTTCCCGATACAATATCTTTCAAGCACAGCATGGATAGTAGTTTTTAAAATATGAGTTGTACAAAAGGTGTACATTTAATGCGTTTCGTTGATAATTAGTAGCCTTTTTATAATCCTTTATCAATATTTCCTAAATGGTATTGATTTGCTTTTTTTATGCTAGAAAGCTCATTCCATGCTATGGGAGTAGCAACTCCAGCATTTTCCGTTGGGCGTAATGAATAGGGGCAAACCGATGTTTGGGCGTATGCATTTCTCAAGTAATCAATAAATACTTTTCCTTCTCTTTTATCTTTTCGTACTGCAGTGGTAAACAAGTCAGGATGCTCATTTTCTAAAACTTCAGCCAATTCCTTTATTTTAGGGCGTAAATTATCAAAGGTTTTGGTTCGGCGGACGGTATACCAAACATGAAATCCACTCTTTCCACTTGTCATAAGCTGTGGATCTTTTTCGTTCCGTTCTAAAAATTCTTTTGTCTTTTTTGCGGCTTCTTTTACTTTTTTAAAAGAGTTTTCTGCAGGATCCAGATCGAATACCACCTTATCGGGTTTATAAAGTTTATCTTTTTTAGATAGCCAAATGTGAAATCCTACCGTCCCTTGGTTCGCTAGATAGAGTAAACTTTTTTTCGTGTTGCAAATTACTTGTGTAATGTGACCATCTTCAGTTTCTATTTTTACCCTTTGTACAAAGTCAGGAAAATACTCTGCAGCTTTTTTCTGATAGAAACCATCTGTATGTATTCCATCTGGAAACCTATGTAGGGTAAGAGGTCTGTTTTTTAAATAGGGCAACATCTGTTTAGAAACCTTTTCATAATAATTAATCATGTCCAGTTTTGTAGCATTTATTTCTGGGAAAATTACTTTATCAGGGTGGGTTATTTCTATGCCGTATCGTTTCATTGTGGCTTCTCTTTAATTACTTTTTTTGCCTCTTTATCTTCCCGAATTCCTAAAAATCGAGGGTGACGAAGTTTGTTGTTTTTTGTCCATTCGGTAAAAGCAAATTGTCCTACGTAAATAGGCTCTATCCAGTGATTGTTGCCATTGTCAGAATCTTTAAAATTGACAAAAGGACTTTCTTCTTGTTGAATTGTATTAAACTTTTTTCGCCACTTTTCAAGAAAGTCATCATCAAATCCTGTTCCTACCTTACCTGCATAATGTAATTGCTGCTCTTTATAGAAACCGACTAATAGGGCCCCGAACCCTTTTCGTTCTCCTTGTGGTTCTGTAAAGCCGCCTATTACCAACTCTTGACCTTGTGAACATTTAAATTTTAGCCATTTTCTACTTCGGGAGGATACATAGGCAGCGGTACCGTCTTTAGCAATAATACCTTCCCAGCCTTTTTGGCAGGCTTCTTCCAAAAAAGTAGTGCCATTTTCATTGCGATGTGATGTATAGCGAATGGGGGATTGCCAGGAGATAATTTTTTTTAAAAGTTTCTTTCGGGACTTTAACGGGACTTCCATAATATCACGCGTACCATATACAAGAATGTCAAATAGATACAGATAGACCTTTGTTTTTGTTTCTGTTATTTTCTTTTTTTCGGTAAGGTGTATTCGATTTTGTAGTTTACTAAAACTCGTTTTATTACCTTCAAAAGCAACAATTTCACCATCTAACCACAAATCGGGAAGCTTTTTCTCACGTAAAGCATCAATTAGCTCAGGATACGAAGCAGAAATATCATTATTATTTCGGGAGAATAGATACACATTCCCTTTTTTAATATGAACCAAACAGCGCACCCCATCTAGCTTGCGTTCAAAAATCCAATCGGGATCATCAAAGTAATCGTCCGTTAAAGTTGCAAGCATGGGGTTGATAAAAGACTTGGATTCGGTTTTCTCAGTTTTTTCAAACGCTGCTTTCGATAATATTTTTTTTAAAGTGTCCATACTTCAATCCTTATCGCTGGTACCATTGGCTATTTGCTCCATCGTTTTATTGCTTACCACACTTTTATTTTCCGTATTTACCGGGTTTCTACGAGCATCGGCTTCATCATCATCCATTTTAATAAGTAACCAATTCCCTTTCATGTTGCCCGATTTCATTTTAACTAAAGCGTAACCACCCTTTATTTTTTCACCTTTTAAATAAACCTCTAGCGTTCCTTCTTCGTAAGCTTCTTTTAAACTCATAGCTGTGCCTTCATCTTGTTCTTTTATATTCTTAAAAGTTCCTTGGTCCCAAATCATAACCGTACCTCCCCCGTATTGACCTTTAGGAATTGTGCCTTCAAAATCTGCGTATGCTAAAGGATGGTCTTCGGTAGGAATGGCCATACGTTTAACACGAGGATCGGTACTGGGGCCTTTCGGTACAGACCATGATTTTAACGTGTTGTCTATTTCTAATCTAAAATCATAATGAAGGTTGGTAGCATCGTGCTTTTGGATAACAAAAATAGGTTCGTTATTACTTTTCTTTTTGGTGTTGTCTTGAGGTTCTTTAGTTTTTGAAAAATCTCTTTTCTGTTGATAGTCGCTTTTCTTTTTCATAATGAGATGTTATAAGTCAATACCTGAAATGTGAAGCTATTTTAGTTATGGCCTATATGATAGTCTGGAGATTTATACCAGATAATTCCTAAAATCACAAATGCCACACCAAAGAAAGTTAGCGGGTGTAACCAACTTAGGGTTTGTGAAATAAAAAATAGAATACCCCAAAGGACTAGACAAATAATACCGAGTGTTAAAAATGTTCTGTTCATAACAAGTAGCGTTTATTAAGTTAGATACTTAATATACCGTTTTTATAAAAAAAAAGAAAGTGCTTGAAGCAATCGAGCTAAAGAAAATTTTTTTAAAAGCAATTTTTGATTGATTTCGTAAATACATTTGAAATAAAGTACAATTACCATGGATAAAAAAGAAAAAGTTAGAAAAGAAAAAAATCGACAAAAAGAAAATACGAAGAATAAAAACAGAGAGAATCCTACAGCAACTACAGCAACAAATGCAGGGGTTTCTCAGAATAGCAAAAATAGAGGAACAGACGATAAATAGTAGGAGTTTCTTCTTTAAGAAGGAATAATATACAAGAGAGTGTTTTTCTTAATGAAGTAGTTAAAAAAGCTAGAAGGTGTGCTTTTTATATCCTTTCCTATAGTCGCTCAGGAAAGGATTTTTTTATTCTATTTTTTCTTACCATTGTTGTTACGCAAAGCAGAAGGGGAGAGCCCATATTTATCTTTATAAATTTTTGAAAAGTAACTTTTACTAGAAAGGCCTACCATAAAAACAATTTCTGAAATACTATAATCTGAGTTTTTCAGCAATTGGTTGGCTATTTCAAGTCTTTTGTTATGAACATAACCATTAACGGTAGATCCATAAATGCTTTTAAATCCATCTTGTAGTTTATTAGCATTAAGACCAACCTCTTGAGCTAGATTTTTAACGGTATCAAAATCGGAAATTCCATTGTCAATTAGGGAAGAGGCTTTTTGTATCATCTTAGTTTCAGACCTACGCAATATCGATTTATTTTTATCTTCTTTTAAGTCATCCTCAAATTGTAAAATTTGTAGAATTAAAATTTTAAAAGCACTACTTTCCAAAAATAACTTTTGTAAAAAGGGACCCTCTTTAAAGTTTTTCATGTCACTAAAAACATCGGCCATTTTAATGCAGTAATCCCCACGATGGTAAAAAGCAGTTTGAGCCGTTTCATCCCTAAATAGGTGTTCCATTTGTTTTTTAAGGCTTTTTACCTCACACTCCATAGTGAAAAGATATTCTTTCCGGTTCACCTCTAAACTGTTTATTACTGTTTTTTGTCCCCCTCTAAACTGAAGGATATGACCATTGTTTTGGTTACTGGCAACAATAATATTTTCAAGAAGGTCTGCATAATGCAAATCGGTTTTATCATTTTCAAAGTGATGAACAAAACTTCCTGTTTCACAGAATAAAAATTTTAGGGGGTGTATTTTATCTACCACGAAACGTATTTCCATATCTTTCGTAAAAGTGCAGTTATAAAGAATAATACCCATCCCGTGTTGAAAATCAATACCGGTTATAGATCCTTCCCCGTATATTTCGGGTATTTGCAAACTGTATTCGCTACAATTTTGTGTTACTGGAGTGTTTAGCTCTTTCGCTAGATCATTAATTACATCTTTAAGCGGAATAGACTGAGAAAGAATAGATTGCATAGAATAGGATTAATTTTATAAGGTAGGTAGGTTAAACAAGAACAACTAACTTATTTGATTTTATTTTTAACTTAAATGACGTAATAAAAAAAATATCGGGTGGAAAATCCACCCGATATTCATTGGCAATTATTCAAAATGAAAAAAAATTAATTGTCTATATAGTAAGGATGATACTCGTTAAATTCATTTTCATCTAAAGTACCATCTCGGTTTTTATCCCAAGCGCTAAGCGTTCGTTTGTTCAATTCGTCTCGGTCTATCGCACCGTCTTTGTTGGTGTCATAACTATCGTAATAATCTGAATTGGTAAAACTATCTCGGTATTCTTGTTGAGATATTTGTTGATCCTTGTTCTGGTCAAATTTACTATAAGGATTAGACGGTAAATAGTCTCGTTGTTGCTTGTCAAACCCTTTTTCCCATTCATCTTCGTTTAAGTTTCCATCTTGGTCTCTATCCATCCGATTAAAGGAAGCATCATAAAATTCACGATCGCTTATCTTTCCATCTCTGTCGGTATCATAGGTATTGTAAGTATTGCTATACCCTTCATTAAACTCCGTTTGATCGATAGACTTATCACTATTCCTGTCAAATGATTTAAAATCTCTTGTCTGCGAATATGCTATTGAAGTGATAAATAATAGCAGTAATATATTAATAGTATATTTTTTCATAATGGTTTCTTTTAAATTGCTTTTTTGTTTAAGCGACTTTTCGCTAATTCTTTTAATGTATCATCAGCTCCATATTCTTCATCAAGTGTTGTTTTTAGTTTTTGCAAGATATCGTCGTGACCTAATTCTTCAGCGTAAGTGCAAACAGTTCCATAGCCTGCTATTTCATAATGCTCAATGCGTTGCGCTTCAGCAATCATCCCAGCATTTTTAACTTCATCAGAAAGGTTTTGATCTAAAAAGTTTTTTGCTTCTTTAATTAGACCTTGCATGGCTTCACAGGTTTCAGATCCAGGCTCAACATCTAGAGTATCAAAAACTTCTTCTAGCCGCTTTTTGTGTTCTTTTGTTTCTTCTAAGTGGCTGGAAAATGCTTCTTCTAATTTAGAATTATTAGCTTGTTGCACCATTTCTGGCAAAGCTTGTATTAGTTGTTTTTCAGCACTGTACAAATCTCGTAATTGATGTATAAATAAATCGTGTAAAGTATTCATAGCTTTTTTGTTTAGAATTAATTTTTATTTCTCTACCTAAAAGTAGAAAAGCTCTTTTCTATTTATTAGTGCTATAAAAATGGATTTTAGTTCTAAAAACATAAGGGTTAAAAAAAGAAAAGCTAACGATAAGATTTAAACTTAGATTTCTTTTTTCGCTAAAGAGATATCATAATTTAAACACGATGCTTTAAAATTATGATGGAGACTACAATGACTGTTTTTAAACTAAAAAAAAAAAGTTTTTGCATCAAACTAAATGAGTATTGTAAAGTAATTTTGAGTTTTAAGTAGGTTTTGCCCCATGCCGATAGAACGAATTATTGATGATAAAAGCTATGAAGATTATAACAAACTTTACCAACACAAGAAAAGAAAGAACCAAAATACATTGGGGAAATGTAATAGCAGGAACCATGACCATATTGGGTTTTTTAATTGTACTCTATTTTTTAGGGGTAGGAACAGGTATTACAAATAAAGGTACAGAGCTAAACCCTTTGGTTTTAACAGATACTTTTATTTGGTTGTAGCTATCCACAATCCTAGCGGTTTTTACTGGTGGTTTTTTAGCCGCTATAACAAGAGGATCTACCTCAAAAATTGATGGGGGCTTACATGGTTTTTTAGCTTGGGCTCTTAGCATAGTCCTATTAGGGATATTTTTTAGTGTTACTGAAAGTTTCTTATATGTTGCTATAACCAATAAAGCCAGTATGCTTTTATTTTGGGTATTAATTATAGGGGCTTTAGTAGGACTATGTGGAGGATTGATTGCAGCTTCATCTCTTTTTACGAGTGAAGAATTAGAAAAGAGTTTTTCTAGTTAATTCTTAATTTGAATATAATATGAACCCGTTTAGAATATTACTACATGTTATAGTACCTCCCATAGCTGTATACCTAAAACAAGGTATGGGGACCGCTTTGGCTGTAAATATTGTACTTACTTTACTAGGTTGGCTACCAGGAGTGATTCATGCACTTATGGTAAACGAAGAAAGCCTATAAAATTTTAGGCTTAGCGTAGAGAGAATGATTTAAAAAAAATATTGGGGAATAGATTAAATAAAAAAATAATATTAATGCATCAATAAAATAAAAGAATATGGAACGTTTTTTATTCACCTTATCAATACTTTCTATTCTAGTTTGGGTAGTTGGAATGATTTTTTTCGAGCCGGGTTTTTTGTTTCATTCCTTGTGGTTACTGGCAATCCTTTTTTATATTTTAAAAATGATTCGAGTTGAGTTTTCAAAAAAATACCCTTATTTAAACAAAAAAAAATAATACGAACCTATCAAGCGCTTTCCTTATAAACACCCTCTTTTAGAGGGTTTTTTTTAGATTTCATTAAGATTTTTTTAAGCATTTTTAACAATCAATTTCGTTAATTTTAATTTCGATTTTGTTAAGCATTTAGACGGTAAGTATATACTTTTACTAAACTAACAAAAATAAATTAACACTAATCTTTTTGTTTTCGTAAATAAAAGGATGTATAGTGCGATTTTAATAAAAAAAACACTGTTCTATGAAACCTAACAAAAAAATCGACTCCTCCCCAGGTCAAAACGTAATTACAGCTCAACCGAATGCTTTTCCAGGAATGAAGTATGATAAAGCGCGAGTAAGCCATTCTATTTCTGAAGATTTTTATTATCTAGAATATTCCTTTTGCCTTTTAGATGATCGCGAGGTAAGTATCTCTATCACGGATGAAGAAGGCTTTTATTTTATTTATTGCTGGCAAGGAAACTTAACACTTTCTTTCCAAGGGGGCAAAAAGAAGAAGATTTATCCTTTTCAAAGTGCTATTATGTTTGATCGTTTTATTAATGGTATTAATTTAGAACTTAAAAAAGGGACACATTACGAGTTTTGTGTTATTGGGTTTACCAAGCCTAAATATTCCGAAAGTGATGTCTCAAATGCTTCCTACTATAAATTTAGGGATACATTCTGTAAACAAATTATGTGCGACTCTTTTATGTATACTGGAAAGCCCAATTTAAAGTTACTGGATAAAATAAATAATATTTCCAGAATGTCTAAAGAAAATGTAGCGTCTGAATTTATTATGGAAGGCTTAATATATGAAACACTCGGCTTGAAAATGGAACAAATGCTACAAACTTTACAAGCTGAAGAAACAGACAACGGGATACTCACACTTCGCGAAATGGAACAGATTCAAGCTATTTCTGGTTTCATTAGAGAAAACCCATCCTTAGAGTATACCATACAATTTTTGTGTACTGAGACGGGGCTTTCCCCGGCCAAACTACAAGAAGGGTTTAAAAAAATGCATGGTAAAACAGCTATTAATTTTATACGGGATATACGATTAGAAAAAGCAACGGAACTTATTAAATCGACCGACATGAATATTTCGCAAATAGTTTATAGTATTGGGTTGACAAGCAGAAGTTACTTCTCTAAAATTTTTAAGAAGAAGTATAAATGTTCCCCAAAATTCTTTCAAGCGCAATACAGGACTGTAGTAGAAACTGTATAAAAAGTTCCGCTTACTTTATTGAGAAATACGCTTCCCATTTAGTAGACACATGTAGGTTATTCATTAAACCGAAATTCCATAAGCTCTTTATAAATACTGATATACTCTTTTACCATATGCTCAGGACCTAAGGTATTATAGATCACTTTGTAATGGTGGTTCCAACGGCTTCCAATACGAGTACTAATTAGTATTAAATCGCAAAATAGTTTTTTTGAAACTTGAGAATTAAAGTTTTCGAGACGCATTCGCTCTCTATTATGTAGTGTAGTAATAAGAGCCGAATGCTCATACGGTCCCAGAGGAGCGGGCTGATTTTGAAAGGATTGGTTATGCACAATATCATAAGAACCGGTATTTATTTGTGAAAAAAGATTTGGGTACCATAACGTACTATCTATTTTTCCTGTTTTTTCAGGACCTATATCATATCCTTCTTCACCTTGATATGAAAACACTTTGGGTTTTTTAATAAAGGAACTATCAGATTTAGGATGAGCATATAAATCAACTTTATGCCCTATGGATTGTAACGATTTACATAACAGATGAGTGTGTTCCTCAAGTTTGCTCGCATAAGGTGCTATAATAGGAAATAGAGAATGTGCTAATAGAGCTATTTTCATAAAAATCTGTTTTTTAAAGTCATTAAATAGCACTTTTGTAAAAGTCGACTTGAACCAAATTTAAATTTTGTTTACTGGATCTCTTAGTGCGATACCATAAATCCTTGCACTTAAAAATTAAAATGGAAAGTTTCTTTTAAGGTTAAAATTTAATTTTATTGAATACCAGAACTATATAAATGGATTGTATATTTAAATGTGGTTACGAAAGCTATAGAAAAAGCACTTCACAAAAACAACTAAAAAACACATGCATGAAAGGGTAAAGTAATAATTGGTTGCAATGTGTTTTGCAAAACCCCCTGTATAAATTGGTGTACAGGGGGTTCTATTTTATGTAAGACAATGAGAGAATCACTTAAGTCGAAGTAAAAGTTACTAAATAAAGCTTATAATAAAATTATAGGTTAAAAGGTAAAGCTTTACAATGTTGTCAAGTTTTTAGTGTGATTATTCACTATAAGTAATTCGATAAATAACCCCGTTACTATCATCACTTAGGAGTAACGAACCATCTGGTAATTCGGCTAATCCTACGGGTCTTCCAAAGAAAGATCGGCCGTCAGTACTTAAAAATGCTGTTATAAAGTCGGTAGCTTTTACAGGAGTTCCCTCATTAAACCGAAGATGCATGACTTTATAACCTTTTGGGTCTTTCCGATTCCAGGAACCGTGAAAAGTTATAAATGCAGCATTTTGATATTCCTTCGGAAACATAGTTCCCTTATAAAATAGAAGGTTCATTGGAGCACTGTGAGCGGTAAACTCCATAACAGGGTGGGTAGACTTACGTGAGTATTCTTTATAAGTCATACTTTCAGGTTGATCGGCCTTATTATAATTGCCTTTTCCATAAATATAAGGCCAACCATAATCATTTCCTTCTTCTAGTAAATTAAGCTCTTCTTTTTGAATGTCATCTCCTAGCCAATCAATACCGTGGTCCATGCCGTATAGTTTGTTAGTTTTGGGTTCCCAGTCAAACCCTATGGTATTGCGTAAGCCTTTCGCAAAGATTTTCTTGTTTTTCCCATTGGTATCAAATTGCAATAGGGTAGCACTTTCCTCTCTTGTTTCTGCACATGCATTACAATCACTTCCAATAGAAATGTAGAGCTTACCATCTGGGCCAATTGCTAAAGTGCGGTTGGGGTGTTGTCCGCCATCTGGTAAATTTGTGATAATAGTTTTAAGCTCACCTATGGTACCATCTTTGTGTATTGAGCCTTTAAAAACATCGTTTACAGTGATTACATAGAGTGTATCTTCATGGATAGCGAGACCATGAACACCTTTTTTTGTAATAACTGTTTTTTGATTATCGGCCTTTCCATCATTGTTTGTGTCGGTTAGCATAGTTATTTCTCCAGATCTTCGACTAACATATACCTGGTTGTTATGTACAACCATCATTCTTGGTTTTCCTAAATTAGAAGCAAATACATTAATCTTAAATCCAGCCGGGAGCTTTAAACTTTTAATAGCTTTAGGAGTTGCTGCAACTTTCTGTGGCTTGAAAACGTGAACTTGAGCAGCCTCTGAGATAATACTATCCTTAGATTGACCCAATAATAAATAGGAACATAAGCACAGGCAAAAGAGAATCTTTAATTTCATAAGGTCTTTTTTATAAAGATTGAAATTTTGTTCCTTTTTAATTGATGCAATAAAATAAGAAATGGATGTAATAAAAGTAAAAAATACGATGTTTTTTTGAAGATGGCTTGTTTCTTCTACGCTTTAGATTAAGCGATCTGTTTCAATATTATCATCAAATTCATCTTCGCTTTCTTTAGAATAGGTGGTACCAGTTTGATGTTTCTTTTTAACATGTTTTTGCTTACTAATAGTATTGTTTTCAGTCTTTTTTTGATGCTTTTTACTCATGGTATGTAGAATTTAAATGATCAATGCCGTTATAGAGAAAAAGTAAAAGTAGATAGGTAGAAAATAATAGATTAACCCATTACATAAAAAAAGTGGTTTTAAAAACGTGAGAATTCATAATACCGCGATAGCTAAATTTTTTGGTTTAATTTTTTAATGTAAAGAATTAATTATCCTAATGATGTTTAGGTATTTTCGAAGTTGTAATGAAAAATTTGGGTAAGTAGATCCTTCCGCTTAAATAAAAGAATACTCTCATTTGTTAATTTTTTAAGTAGCTAACGGTTGTGGATATAGAATGAAGAAGTTTAATACATTTTAAAGGCATGAAACATACAATATCATATAAAAAACGCTATTTAAAAAAGTGTAAGATAAAACGAGAGTTTAGAAACTATTTGATAAACAAATCTTTGGTAGAGGTAAATAATGAATTTATAAAACAACCAGTACATCTTATATTGTATAGCTCTTCTAAATTAGTGAAAGAGCTATGGTTTTGGCTAAAGGGACATTCTGATAAGCATGCTAAATCTTTTATTGTGATTTTTAACAAGGAAATTGTAACCGAAAAACAAATGGAAGAACACGTATGGATTTTATTGTCAAAAATAGCGAAACTCCATGCGCTAAACATACAAGTAAGTAAAGAAACGAGTTTTCCAAGTTTTAGTTTCTACCTTCAAGAAAACCGCTTTTCAGTAGAAACCATGTACCCATTAAGTCCATGTGGTACAAAAAGAGCACCCTATCCCGCAATTGTATTTACCAAAATTGAAAATTCATTGTAGATAATATATCTCAGAAAAATTATTACAGGAATATACAGTGGTTTCTTTTAAAGTGTATTCTTACGTTGACTATTAAGAATTCAAATACCATAAAGTCTCCTATACATTAAATGAGTTAAAACCTTTTTTTATAAAGACAAGGTTTCCTTTTAGCTACAAATATATTTGAACAATAAGTAAGTACTTGATGAGTACTGGTTTATTTAGTTCAAAATTAAAAAGTTTTGAGGAGTACTTTTTAGAATCCTTTCTATTTACTTAGAGAGGATTTTTTTAATAAGTATTCTACCAATATGCGATATTCATTAAAAGCCAAAAATAACGGAACATGCATGTAGGGAAAAAAATAATACAGTATAGTACCATGGCTATCGTGGGCGGTTATTTTTTATTTTTAGTTTTAATTAAAGCAAAAGTCTTCTTCGCACCATTGGTTACGGCAGGAATATTAGCACTTCTGTTATTACCGCTCTCACAATATATGGAACACAAAATAAATCGTGTTTTAGCATCATTATTGAATACCTGCTTTTTATTAGTGCTAACCCTTGGAATGGTAACCTTATTTTCTTTTCAAATAAAAAACTTTATGAATGACTGGCCTCAAATTAAAAAAACAATAGAGCCTACCTTGAATAAAACAATAGACATTGTAAATACCCATACACCGCTAGAAAAGGAAGATTTTAAAATAGGACAACGAAATGGACTATTCAGTTTTTTGAATACTCCAAAAAATAAGCCGATTACTATTATAGATACAGTTATAGGGTATTTAGGGAGTTTTTTACTCACTTTTATTTATACCTTTTTTTTATTAAACTATCGTAGTAGGTTCAAAAAGTGTCTATTGCTATTTTTCTCTAGAGAGAAAAGAAAAAAAGTTGGTGAAATTATAAGTAGTGCCGCTAAGATAGCTCCCCAATATTTGCTTGGTAGATTAATATTAATTGGGTTTTTATCGCTTCTGTATTCATTGGGTCTCGGAATTTCCGGAGTGGATAATTTTATTTTAATTAGTATAATCGCCGCTATTTTTTCATTGATACCTTATATAGGTAATATAGTGGGTGTAGTAATGGCAATCGTCTTAGGGTATTTAGGAACAGGCGATACAACCATATTAGTGGGTATCGTTGTGACGTTTTCTATTGCTCAATTTATAGAAAGTTATGTTTTAGAGCCCTATGTAGTAGGAGATAAAGTAGATGTGCATCCTTTTATTGTAATCTTAGCAGTAGTAGTAGGAAACCTTATATGGGGGGTGATAGGAATGATAATAGCAATACCAATTATAGCAATTATAGCGCTAATATTGCTACACATTCCTGTGTTAAAACCACTCGGAATTCTATTCAGTAATAAAAATTTTAAATAAAATGAGATGGTTTGGTCATCTTAGTTTTTAAAAGAAAGAGGGTATACCATTAAAAACTTTTTTAATAAAGTTAAACAAGATACCAGAAGATTATAATCTTGTGAATAAACAGTAAAAACTCTTCAATTATGAAACATCCAATGATTTCTGTAGCGCATGGTAGTATAGTAGGGGTGATTTTAATAGGTTATTTCTTGGTGCTTTCTATTTTTGGAATACATACGCAGCCACTTTGGAGCTTTTTGAACATAGTAATTATAGGAGCAGGTATATATAGGGCGATACGAAAGTATAAAAGGGTTATGGGAGAAAGGTTTAACTACCCCAACGGTTTTAAAACTGGGTTTTATACTGGCGTTGTCGCGACAATAATTTTTACATGCTTTTTTGGAATCTATATTACAGAGATAGACACCAATTTTGTAGATGAATTAATGAAGGTTTGGAAGTTTCAATGGTTCGCTAATATAGGAATGGTTATACTAACAGTAGTGCTCATGGGGTTGGCCAGTACAATGGTACTTACATTATCTTGGATGCAGTTATTTAAAAATAGCTGGAATACAAAAGAAGGGAAAAGACATTCCCTATTCAATAAAGAAAAAAAATAAAAACCAATTAAAAATTACGACTACAATTTATCGCTTAAAAAAGTTTCTACTTCTTTTGGCAATGGTGTGGTTAAAGAATCTATGTGCGCTTCAGAAAGAAATCTTTTTAATGACTGCACGGTATTTAAAATAATTTCTTCTGTCGGTTTCTTCCACGGAAATTCATCTTCTCCATATTGTTCTTGAAGAGTTTTTACTTGGGTTTTCATCTCCTCTAAAGTGGAATATGTCAAAAGAGGGGCTTCTTGATACTTCCAGTTTTCTACATAAATTCCTTTTAAAATTATAGGAAGCTGAGAAACTAGCTTAAAAGATACCTCTAATGGTATTCTATCCCGTATAGTATGCATAACTGCCCGCCAAATTTGAAGCACACGAACTTTTTCAGTAGGATGTTCCAAGTGGTGGGCTAGATCGTTAATATATGTATGTGCATCTTTTGCAAAAGTATCAAAGTTTAAATCTGTTGAGGTCATAATGCTCTTTTATAATTAATAAGATTTAAGTTAATGAAATTACAATTCATATAAAATAATTCACGAAGGCTTAACTAATATTTATTAATATTAATTTTTTAGTATAAAATACTGTTAATTAATGGTTTGAGTCAGTAGTTGTTCTTATCGAATCAAGAAGGATAGAAAAATATAACTAAGTATTTTTGATGAATTAGCGTCTTGGAAGTAGGAGGCTATTTCTTGTTTTTTAAAGTTAATAATTTGTTTTATTAGATATAACCGTCCCAGGTTTCGGAAGTACATTTGAAATATAATAAATCTTAAAAACTAAAATTATGGAAAAGAGTAATAACCCACAGAGATCACAAAGCAATACAGGACTTGAAAACAAATGGGACAATATTAAGACGTCTTATCGTCAAAAATATCCAAATCTTACCGAGGAAGATGTACAATTCCGAGAAGGTGAATTTGATGATATGACCCAACGGGTTGCCGAACGTACTAATAGGAATAGAGATGAAGTTCGCAATGAAATACAGAACTGGGACGATAATGCCTATGAAGAAGAATAGTAGTTGGTTACTGTTTTAGGAAAAGAAACCTCAATTGTAAGCTGATTGGGGTTTCTTTATATAACACACTTTTTATTAAGGCAAAAATCAATTTTAAAGAACACCCAAACGTAACAATGATACAGTAATTTTGTTTTTTAACAATTAAAAAAAGAAACCTATGAAAATTTCACACAATTTTTTAATGGCATGCTTAATAACAGCCTTTATATCATCTTGTAACGATACAAATAGAAACAATACAGATGATGATTTAAATGACGTAGAGACCGTTGATGATAATCTCGATATTACTGATGATCGAATGGATACCGACGATAGAATGGGTACTGATGATCGAATGGACAATGAACGATTGAACACCCAAAACAATCGTAATTACAATTCACAGTCAAACTTAGATATTCAAAATAAGAACGAAATATACCGAGAGGTTAATATGGATCAAGATCAGATTAATGAATTTGAACGTGAATATAAAGATGACTTAAATAATGAACGTGGAAATAATGATGGAAATATAGATCAAGCTACACGACAACGGCTCTTGGATGAAAATATGAAAGCTGTACTTTCAAACGATCAATATGACAAATATCAGAATTGGAAAAATAATACTAATAACAATAGATGATTAAGTTGATTGCGTTTTGATTATTGTTTAAAAGAGGCGAGAGCCTCTTTTTTTAGTGTATAATCATGATTTCTTGTCTTTTCTAAAAGTAGATGGCTGCACGCCATATTCATCTTTAAAAATTCTGGAAAAATAACTTTTGCTAGAAAGGCCTATCTTATATACAATTTCAGAAATACTGTCATCTGTATTTAAAAGAAGATCTTTTGCTAGATTGAGCCGGGTTTCGTAAACATATTGATTTACGGTTTTATTGTACAGGTATTTAAACCCTTCCTGAAGCTTTGCAGCGTTAAGCCCTGTGTGCTTAGTTAGTCAAATCAGGCAAAGATTTATAAGTAGCAAGATGTGTATGAATATAATCTGAAGCTTTCTTTATGCCATCAATTTCCGTTCGTCTTAGAACGGTACGGTTTTTTTCTGGACGTTGATCGTCTAAAAATTGGGATATCTGTCTAACCAAAGTTTGATAAGCAATGCTTTCCATAAAAATCATATTAAGGAAATCACTACCTTCAAAATCAGATATTTTTTTAAAGATATCTGCCATTTTCAAGCTGTATTCCCCTTCATAATAAAAAGATTGCTTGGCATGTACATCCTTAAAGAGTTTTTTCATTTTAACGTTCATCCCGTCCCTTTTGAAGCTGGATTTTTTCTGAAACTCTTTCCGGTTTATTTCAAGACTGAAAATTGAGGTCTTAATATTCTTTTTAAAACTTAATATATGTCCGTGATTATCACAACTGGCCACAATAGCATTTTGAAATTGGTACACAATATGGGTAGTAGTGTCATTAGCAAATCGATGGTGTAAATTTCCATTACGCACGTAAATAAATTTCAAAGGATGTACTTTATTTACTAAAAATTGAATCTCGGTGTCTTCAAAAAAGGTACAATCGTATTGAATTATACCAAGACCGCCATCAAAACTAATACCTTTAATGGTACCGGTCCCTATAGCCTTAGGTAAAGTTACAAGATGTTCGCCATATTCTTTTGTATATGTTGTATTAAAAGATTGGGCAATTTCATGTAGTACATCATGTATAGGTAAAGAGGCTATTTCTATCGACCGCATGTAGTTTTGTTTAGGTTAAACCGCCAAAATTAGAGAGACAAAAAGTCTCGCTTTAACTGAAATGCATCGATATATAGCTCAATTGCGTGAAAAACCCGAAATAGTTCCAAAACGTATCTGTTCTGTAGTACAATTCCTATGAAATATTTTTTAGCGGCAATAATTAAATGGATTGCCATAATCTAATATTCTTTATTAAAATACCTTTTCGCTTATTTATAAAGTAACAGACGAACACTTAAAAAGTATTTTAAATGGAAGATAAAATAATTGATCATGTAAGCGGCGGTTCCAGACGCGAAGACAAGGAAGTTATCATCATTACCGGAAGCAGCGGTTTAATAGGATTTTCGTTAATTGAAAAGTTAGCTGAAAAATATAGGATCGTTGGATTGGATAGGCTAGGGCCTCCCTATCCACCTTTACAAGCAGAGTGTGTCAATTTTGATATTACTGATGAAAAAGCCATTGCCGCGGCTATGGAACGCATCCGGTACGGATATGGAAGTAAAATTGCTTCGGTGATACACTTAGCCGCCTTTTATGATTTCACTACAGAAAATAGCGAAAAATACGATGCTATTAACGTAGAAGGTACCCGCAAGTTTTTGAATCAGTTACAGGACTTTGAAGTAGATCAGTTTATATTTTCAAGTTCCGACCTTATTTATAAACCTACAGATACCGGAATTAAAATCGATGAGAATGCACCAATAGAAGCCAATTGGGGATATCCAGAATCTAAAGTTCAAACAGAACAATTAATTAAAGAGAATAACGAGGACATTCAAACCGTATTTCTGCGGATTGCAGGGGTGTATACAGATTACGGTCATTCAATCCCTGTTACACAACAAATAAAAAGAATTTACGAAAAAGAGTTGGTGGCTCATTTTTATTCCGGTGATGTAACGCACGGCGATGTCTATATTCATTTAGAAGACCTTTTAGATGCTATTGTAAATACGGTAGAAAAACGAGATACATTAGAAAATGAAATCGCCATTAATATTGGAGAGCCCGAAACCCCAACCTACAAAGAATTACAAGATGAGATTGGCAAACAGATCCATGGAACAGCCTGGGAAACTTTTGAAATGCCTAAGACAGTAGCAAAAGCGGGTGCTTGGCTTCGAAACGCTACAGGCGATCCATTTATAAAACCTTGGATGATAGATCGTGCGGGCGAGCATTATGAGCTCGATATAAGCCGCGCAAAAAAACTATTGGACTGGCAACCAAAACATAAACTGCTCGATACGGTACCTAAAATGGTGAAAAACCTAAAGGAAGATCCCGAAAAATGGTATAAACAAAACAATTTAAACTAAAAGATGGGGCAAGTAGAAAAATATATTCCGCCCGGCTGGGAATATAACCCAGCAAAATGGTCTCAGCGTATCCCTATTGTGGTGTTGGCCATCATTGGGTTTCTTATTGCAGGATATCTTTCATTGTATCAGTTTGATATAATCGATTCGGTATATGAGCCTTTTTTTGGAGATGGGAGTGTGAAAATCCTTAATTCAAAAATAAGCCATATACTTCCAATACCCGATGCGGCATTGGGAGCTTTTGGATATTTGGTAGATGCTGTAACCGGTATTATAGGGGGAACTAATAGATGGCGTAGAAAACCATGGATAGTTATTGTATTTGGGCTGGCTGTAGGACCTTTAGGATTTGTAAGTGTGATGTTGGTTGTTTTTCAACCGGTTCTCTTTTCTGCTTGGTGCTCCTTGTGTTTGGCTTCAGCAGTCATATCAATTTTAATGATAGGTCCCGCAATGGATGAGATGCTGGCAAGCCTTCAATATATGCAACGCGTAAAACGATCCAATGCTTCGTTTTGGAAGGCATTTTGGGGAGTAACATCAGAAACCGATAAAGTAGAATAATTATGTGGCCTAGATTTATAAATATAATAATTGGAATGTGGTTAATGGCGGCACCGGCACTATTGCGATATGGATCTGCCGCAACTGACAACGGACATATAATAGGACCGGTGTTAGCAACCTTTTCGGCTATAGCCATTTGGGAGGCTACTCGAAATGTACGCCTATGGAACTATCCCCTAGGTATATGGTTGTTGATAGCACCATGGATTTTAGGGTATGACAATACAATAGCAATTGTAAGTGATATGGGATCGGGGGTATTAATTCTTATTCTCAGTTCTATTCGTGGGAAAGTAGCACAACAATTTGGAGGGGGATGGAGAGCTTTATGGACCAACCACCCAAAACATATGAAGATTAATTCTAATACAAAGGAAGATACGCTAAGAGATAATAATATAAATTGAAAAAAAGCACGATGAAAAACTCAAAATCAGAAGAAAAGAAATCCAAGAAAATAAAGGATTTAGAAAAGGATACAAAAGAAATTAAAGACACTACCTTAACTACTAATCAAGGAGTAAAAGTAAATGACACAAACAATTCATTAAAAGCGGGGGAAAGAGGGGCTACTTTATTAGAAGATTTTCTTCTTCGCGAAAAGATAACAAACTTTGATCATGAACGAATCCCAGAACGCATTGTCCATGCGCGGGGTAGTGGGGCTCATGGCTATTTCGAATTATATGAAAGTTTAGAAGAATATACCAAAGCCGGAATTTTCACTGATACTAGCCGGAAAACCCCAGTTTTTGTCCGTTTTTCTACGGTAGCAGGATCAAAAGGTTCTACAGATCTCGCTCGTGATGTACGGGGCTTTGCAGTAAAGTTATATACCGATGAGGGGACGTGGGACCTAGTAGGAAACAACATGCCTATATTTTTTATTCAAGATGCTATGAAGTTTCCCGATTTAATTCATTCGGTAAAACCAGAACCGAATAGAGAAATACCTCAGGCAGCTTCTGCACATGATACCTTTTACGATTTTGTGTCCCATTCCACTGAGACATTACACAATCAAATTTGGTTAATGAGCGATCGTGCCATTCCGCGTAGCTACAGAATGATGGAAGGATTTGGTATTCATACCTTTCGGCTAATTAATGAAGAAGGGAAAGCACATTTTGTGAAATTTCATTGGAAACCTTTATTAGGAATACACTCAGTTACTTGGGACGAAGCCGTAAAAATAAGCGGAGCCGATTCCGATTTCCACCGTCGTGATCTATGGGATGCAATTGATGCAGGTCATTATCCAGAATGGGAACTTGGCTTGCAAATAATTCCTGAAGAAGACGAACACAAATTCGATTTTGATTTGTTAGACCCTACTAAGTTAATACCCGAAGAAATGGTACCTGTAAAGAGAGTAGGTAAAATGACACTTAATAAAAACCCAGAAAATTTCTTTGCAGAAACAGAGCAAGTCGCCTTCTTACCAGGACACATTATTCCTGGAATTGATTTTACCAACGATCCACTACTACAAGGCCGTTTATTTTCATATAGAGATACTCAGTTATCCCGACTAGGGAGCCCGAACTTTCATCAAATACCAATTAATAGACCGGTGGCAGAAACGCATAACAATCAACGAGATGCTAAAATGCAAACCACCATCCCCAAAGGAAAGACGGCTTATTTCCCTAATTCTATAAGTGGGGGATGCCCACATTTGGCTAAAATTTCTGAAGGGGCTTTTAATACGTATGAAGAAAAGATAGATGCTAAAAAAATTAGGACCCGAAGTGAAAGTTTTAATGACCATTTTTCACAACCGGCATTGTTTTATAGAAGTTTGGCGCCTTGGGAACAAGAACATGTGGCAGAAGCCTATACATTTGAATTAGGAAAGTGTACCTACGATCATATTAAAGAACGAATGTTATGGATATTGAACCAAATTGACGAATCCCTAGCACAAACAGTAGCCGATGGCTTAGGGAAAAAAATCCCTGATAGCATAGATGAACCAATTAATCAAGCCATTGGAGCAGATGCTGATGTAAATAAACACCAGCCAGATACTAAAAAAATATATTTAAAGAAGGACCCCGCATTAAGTCAAGCGAATACCGAGTTTTCATCAATAAAAACCAGAAAAATTGCCGTACTAGTAGCAAATGGTTTTTCTATGAAAAATTTCAAATCAATAAAAGAGGCGCTAGAAAATGATGGGGCCATATGTAACTTAATTGCTCCCCATGGCGGCTCAGTAACTTGCGATGCGAATAAAGACCATAAAGTAGACGCATCAATAACCACGACGGAAAGTGTTTTATTCGATGCCTTATACATTCCAGGAGGAGATAAATCAATTCAAACTTTAATAGAAAATGGAAAAGTTAAAAAGTTTATCAATGAGACCTTTAAGCATTGTAAAGCAATCGCTGCCGATGACGAGGGAGAACAACTCTTAGATAAAACAGTAATTAAAGATCATAAAGATGATGCGGCTATCTTAATTAATGAAGAATCAAGCAAATTTAAGGAAGCTATATCAAAACACAGAAATTGGGAAAGAAGAAAAATCACCAATAAAATTCCAGTATAGTTTAACGAAGTCTAATACATGAAAATGTACTTTAAAATGGGATAATGAGTTCACAATAGCGCAATTTTTTAATACTTCATTAGGCTATAGTTAACAGATTTTCAGAAGAATATATGCTAATTTTAATATAAGGTAAAATAAAAAATAAAGATTATGACAAAGAATCACGGAAATCAGATAAAAGACGATGAAAAGTATGAAGACCTTCGAGACGAAGGAATGAGCAAAGAAAAAGCCGCTCGAATTGCTAATACCGAAAACTCTGGTGAAAAAGGCGGAAGTGCCAAGAAGTATGAAAAACGCACCAAAGAAGATTTGGAGCAACAAGCTAAAAAGATTGGTATTGATGGGTATAGTACTATGGATAAAGAGGAACTTATTAAAGCGCTTCGTAATCATTGATAAAAACATGTCTCATCGAGATAATAAACCAGATACTGTAATCTAAAGTAATATGGATAAAGAAGATCAAAATAAAAAGCACGTAGTAGCCGATGAAACCCATCAAAAAAAGATGGAAGGCGAAACACATCAGCGAAACGATAAAGACTCGAAAAACTGGTGGGAGAAATTAAAAGCGTTATTTCACTAAACATGTAAAAGCATTTGTATGGGCAAGCCAGATAAATTTCCAGAACAATCACAAAAACAACCAGGGAAAGAACATAAAATGAATCCTGTTCCAGAGGTTATTCGAAAGAATTACCAAGGAAGTGATAAATTAAAGAATAAAATAGCCTTTATAACGGGTGGAGATAGTGGTATTGGAAGAAGTGTAGCTGTACATTTTGCGCGAGAGGGAGCCAATATCGCTATTATATATGTAGAAGAAAACGAAGATGCCAAACACACCAAAGAGTTAGTTGAAAAAGAGGGGAAGCAATGTTTGCTGTTGCAAGGTGATGTAAAAGAAAAGAAATTTTGCAAAGAGGCCATAAAAAAATGTGTGGAAACCTATGGGGGTGTTGACATTGTAGTGAATAATGCAGCGGTTCAATTTCCGAAAGATAATATAGAGGATATATCGGAAGAACAATTGCACACCACTTTTCAAACGAACATATATCCGTATTTTCATATTGTTAAGGCCGCACTTCCACATCTCAAAGAAAAGGGAGTATTCATTAATACAGCTTCTGTTACTGCTTATCGAGGAAGCGGCCACCTATTAGATTATTCCAGTACCAAAGGGGCTATTGTAACATTTACTCGCTCCCTTGCAAAAATGTTGGCAGAAAAGAAAATTAGGGTAAATGGGGTAGCTCCAGGACCTATATGGACACCTCTTATACCTGCTACATTTAATAATGTTTCAGATTTTGGACAAGACACTTTATTGGGTAGGGCAGGCCAACCTAGTGAAGTAGCTCCGGCATACGTGTTTTTAGCAAGTGAAGATAGCAGTTATATGACAGGGCAATTTCTTCATGTTAATGGAGGGGAATTAGTGGGAGCTTAACACTAAATGTAGAAATAATGGATATAGAGTTTACGGATTTTTTACTTAAAAGTATTGCGGCTTTAGTTGCGGGTTTTTTTATGGGGTTAGAACGACAAATGAAAGGAAAACATGCGGGCTTGAAGACGAATATGCTCGTTACCATGGGAGCAGCGATTTATGTAATGATTGCATTGACTTTTATAAATCACGAAACAACAGATATGACCCGTATTATTGGGCAAATTGTGGTGGGAGTTGGGTTTTTAGGAGCAGGGGTTATCTTGAGAAGCAATAGTAAAAGAAAAGTAGAAGGTTTAGCTACTGCAGCCACTATATGGTGTTGTGCGGCTGCAGGTTGTTTGGCTGGAATGGGAATCTACGATGTCTTAGCAGGATTCACTGTATTAGTAGTGGTAGTAAATATAGTTTTTGGTTATCTAAATAAAAAGGTGTCAAATAATACCAATAACTAAATTTTTTTTTAACTGTCAGAATGGGTTACTATAACATTCATAGTACTTATTTAAAGTATTGTTTACCAGCAAAAAAAAGTAGAAATAAAAGTGAAAATTATTTTACAGCAATTACGGAGTATGCAATGGGTTTAAAACTACCTCCATTGCTGTCTTCTGCTGAACAAGCGGTAAGCCCTACAATAAGATCCATCAAAGCTTCAAACGCTACATAATCTCCCGCTTTACTCATAGGTGGTTCTACCGATAGGGCACCGCTTTCAGCTACTTGTACATTCATAAAAATATTAAAGGCAGTCGGTACATCATCGGGTTGTATGTTGTAGGGAGCAAGATTAGTGTATAGGTTTTCAAAACAGCTGGGATGATAACCATCATATTGGTACATAATGGAAAAGGTTTCAGGACTACAAGGCGCTAATAAAAAATCGTTTCTACCATTGGTATCTTCTACAATTTTCATCATCTGGTTGCTTCGGTTGCTCCATAGATAATGTCCTTTCGTAATAAAAATAGTTTCTTCAAAATCTAAAGTTTTACCAGATGAAATTTTTTCACGGGGATCGGTCGCGTTAAAAAGGACCATATCGCTTACTTGTTGTCCAAATGGATCGATTACCCTTAGTTTTTCTCCCTTTTTTAGCACAAAAGCTGTTCCTGATTGCTTGGGAATTTCGTTTACCATGTTTTTTTGTATAAGTAAATTTGATAATATAATTTTTTAAGATGAATGATGATGAAACGGACACTTCCAATTATCTTCGACTTTTCGTCCGCTGTACTGTCTTGCTTCGCTAGTATTACCAAAATCTTCTAACATAGGGTTTATCGATCCTTGTAATGCTTTATCCCGTTCGCGTATGCGTTCTTTTACGGTGTCGTAGCTGCCCATTTCTCGCAATTGTTCAAATTGCCAGTGCAAGTTAAAGGCAATAGTTACAAAAGGACTTTGACGGGCAATGCGAGAACTTTTAGGATGCATTCCTACTACATAAAATGCTTTTCCTGCAATACTAAAGCTAAAGGTATCTTTGGTAGGATTTGAAGATACCGTTTCATCCCAAGTTCTTGTATCGGTTTCATGAATATGTTGAAGTTGTTCCCAAAGTGCTTTTTCAAAAGCTACTTCGGTTTTAAATTGAGCAGTAGGAAATACTGCTAAAAATGTCACAAAATTATTACTCTCAAAATCATAGGTATCTACGTATTTTTTAATATCAGCCACTAGTTTTCGAGCTGTTTTTTTTGTTCCAAATGTATCGTAAGCATGCAAGTCTATGGCATCCATTTTAAAAACAGTTTGCGCCATAATACAAGGATGATCTTTTTCCACGATGAATTCTTGAAAACGTTTTTTTAAAGAGGAAACAGAATTGCTTTCATTCACCTTAAAAGTTTGTATTTTTTCTTTCATTTTTCTGTTGTTTTCTTCTTAAAATTACATCATTATTCGATAAGCTAAACGTAGATTAAGAAAGGTTTAAGCGTATTTTAATGAAAATTAACAACACTGTAAGAAAGACTATTTTTTTCCGCTATAGCGTAGCATTAAGTAAAGCATGCTCATGTTTAAAACTAAGGAAAAACCATTGGTAACGATGATGGCTAAATCATCTTTTAAAACACCATATACAACCCAAAGACCTACTCCTAATAAAAGAATTGCAAACATAATGGGAGAAACATCTTTTACTTTTTTTGTTTTCCAAGCTCGAATCAGTTGTGGTACCACAGCAGATGTGGTACAAATACCTGCAAATAAGCCTAACAACGTTACAGCATCCATAATAAAAAATTTAGGTTTCCATTTAATTGGTGATGTTGGTTCGAGTTAAAAAATAAGGAGGAATGGAAGTTACTGGCATAACACTTACATCTATTAGTTTCCAGTGGAGCTCTAGAACGTCTTTTCGTATTTGTTCACATTTGACTGGAGCATTGCTTATAATTAAAATTTCCCCAAAATAAGTCTGCCCATGTTCTCGTAAACGAACCCCCACTTCAATGATATCGGATGAATAATTATCACATAAGTAATTAACAACTCGTTGGCCTATAGTATCATTTTCTTTCTTTACTGTAACAGGATGTCGATCCATCAACTCCAAAATAGCATCTTTTAAATTGGAGTAACCATCCTTTAAGACAGAAAAAGAAATAAAAAGTGCTGCTGTAGCATCAGCCCACCAAAATCCGAGACCTACCCCGACAATACCTAGCATAGCCGCCAAAGCGGTTGTCCAGTCTGCTTTTTGAGCCTGTGCATCGGTAAATAGAATCTTGTTGTGCAAAGCTTTAGATAAAGGAAGTTTAGCGTGACCCAGAAACATCGCAGGAATAGAACTGTAAATTAATAATGCGATCATAAGCCAGCCTAACCAAATTTGCTGCCCCCATATAGTAAACGACCCAATAGTTGGTTTTTCAATAGTAAGCAAACTAATACTCGAATCAATAAGTAAGTAAGAACCCATTAAAAATAAAGCCAAAGCTCCTGTAAGATGCGCAATATCAAACACCCTATGATAGCCGTATGGGAAATTCTGGGTGGGTTTTTTATTGTAAAAACGATAAGCAATTAAAAAGGAGATAGCAGGTAATATACTTAAAGCATCTTCCAACCACGCGGTTTTCATGGCTTGTGAATTTCCCATTACTAGATACATTAGAATGACTACGGTTATCAAATAACAAATAGTAATCCATTCCAGACGTTTAGCTTTCGAAAGTTTTTCTTGCAAACTTTTCGGAAGATGAAAGGAGTTTATAGATTTCATGGTGAAGAGAGATTGATAAAGGATTCTAAATTGAATAATAATTTATTTTCTCCCTTAGGGATAGCAAATACATGTTTGCTGTCATAGGGTTTGCTCAATCCTATCTCAGATTTCCAAGGTGTATTTTTTTCAATTCCTCCGACAACTAACGAATACTCATAATTTGTTAAACCCTCCATTAGTTTAGATGCTGAAGCAGAATAAAAGGATATTTGTAGTTTATTATTTTTTGCAAATTGTTTAATATATTGAATTTCACTACCTACAAAGGTGTCATTTTGCTTTGTGGCGAAAGGAGGATTATCGATGACACCGACCACTAAACCTTTGGTTTGTGCTTTTTTCCAACTTTCTTTACTATCATGGGGAAAAGAGCAAGAAATCAGAATACTGAAAATGATATACCAAATGCATTTCATGCTTATTTACTTAGTTGTGTGGCTTTTTCTTCTAATTCCTTTAAATTGGTCGGGTAGGGGTTTTCCTTTAAAAGTGTGGCCACGTGTATCATATTGTGAGCCATGGTTAATAGCATATTATTCGTAAACTCATGTGTATCTCCTTCGGCTTCTATATAACTAGGACCAGGACCTGCTTCTCCTACATAATAGCTAAAAGCATTGACCGGCACAGTAAAACCGTGTTCTGAAAAATCAAAAAGAATACTCGAAATGGCCTTTTTAGCTCCATCTTCATTTCCGTCAACTATTACTCCTGCTACTTTATTATAAGTAGGATATTGTCCATTTTCATTGTTTCCTTCTTCCAAAATTCCATCCAATCGCTCGGCTACCATTTTAGCAATCGAACTCCGATCTCCACGCCATATTGGGGTGGCTATAATAAATATATCAGCAGCTTTAATTTTATCTAATATGGTAGGCCATTCATCGCCATTCTTTTCATCTGAAGAAGTACCAAACTTAATAGAATAATCTGATAACCGAAGCACTTCTGTTTGTACTTGCAAATCTTTAAAAATCGATTCAGCTTTTTCTATAAAAGCACGCGTATTCGAAACTTCAGGGGGATATTTTAAGGTACAATTTAAAAAAAGGGCTTTTAAGTTCATGTTTCTTAGTTTTTTTATTAGATACAACAAGGTATTTATTCCTTTCTTAAAAAGTGGTTAAGTGGCTGTTAAAGAATACATAAGCTGCAAAATTAATGACAGTACTTTCTTATTTATAAGCGGAAAACGCGGAAGAATATATTTCTACCCATATAAAATCGAACTTTTAAAATGTGTATATAAAAAAGTAGGATATTTTAGCCGTTAACTTTTTGGGGCTACCATACATCTTATTAATTATCTTTTGTATAATCACTAACTCCTGGCTCTACATTTCGCTTTTATTCATTTAGATTTTTGGTCTCTTTATTAGTTGACCCTTTAAATTTCGGAACAGGACGTTTTTCCTTTTCTTCCTCTGTTTCTACAATTCCATTTTCTTTGATATCATGTATTAGCCATTGCATTTCCATAATTTCCTTGCGCTGTGCTTTAATAATTTTATCGGCAAGTTCTCTTACTCTTACATCTTTTATTTGAGATCGTTCGCTAGTTAAAACTGCAATGGAGTGGTGTGGAATCATTCCTTCCATATAGTCAGTATCCGTAACAGTTACTTGACTTCTTACGAGCCATAAAGGACCTAGTATCAATATAACCCCAAGAGCGAGAATTGCAATATTCATTTTTGGGGTTTTATACATTTGTAGCATATACAAGAGCATAATAATTGTCATAGAACCGCCCATAATTAATGTCATAAATAGGCGGGTCTCACTAAACCAAAAATGGTCTATTATTTGGTAAGAATGTAGGTACATTAAAAAAAACATTGCCATCATGGAAGTTCCAATCATGGCAAAAAATTTTAAATAATTTTTACTGTTGTTTTTCTTATTTTCCATGTTAGTTTCTTTTTTGGTTAATATTTTTTGTAACCAGTTAATTTAAAAACAGCTTACGTTTCCTCCTCCTCTTTTTCTTTCTTTTCATCATGAACTAAATAATGATCTCTCCCCAATCCTACAATATTAATAATATTGGTAACTGTCCCATATAGCATTAAAATAACGGTAATCATCATTCCACTTAAAACAGAAGAAAAAAATAGGGTAGTCCAATAGATACCGGTATACCATGACGTAGGAACATTTTCTGCTTCTGTAATGGGAATATTAAAAAGCTGAAATAAAATTAAAGCTCCAACAAATAAAACAGTATCAAATTTTGCAATTGATAAAACTTGTAAATAATGATCGTTTTTTAGTTTAGATTCGGTTCCCGTACTAATTCCTAAGAGGGTTAATAATAAAGCCAAAATAGTAGCCGAAGCTAAAACAATGGTATTACATAACATATTGATTCCTGAAAGCGAAGTGCTGATCAATTGTTTGGCTTCGTACCCAGTTAAGTTTCCTAATAAAAAAACACCCAATCCGGTAAATACAGTGGCGATAATACCTCCATAAACCGCACGTTTATTTGTTTTAAAAAATCGTTTCATTTAGATAAATGTTTTGATGTTTCCTTTTCTATTTCTGTAGCTACCGCTGCCGTACTAGGATTGCCCCTTAACTTATTACAAATTCGCTCACGGGTATCTGCAGAGACATCTTGATGGTATTTGGCAATTCCTTCTATAGCAATGGGTTGCGCTGTAAAGCCAACAATAAAAGGAAGATGTTCTTGTAATAAAGAGGGGGGGAGGTCATGATAAAAAGTGGGATTGTCTTGTTCTTTTTCAAACCGATATACCAATTTCTGTAAAGAGGTTTCTAATTGTACTGCTGTTTGAAGTTGAAGCGAGGCCCGAACGTGAACGGCACTGTAATCCCATGTACTAATATCATTATAATCATACCAAGATGAAGAGACATACGCATGAGGACCTTGAAATATAAATAAGGCTTCCATACCATCTTTTAAATGGCTGGCCTGCGGATTCGATTTGGCAATGTGGCCTACAAGATGAAAAGCGTTTTTAGTTCCTTTTGTAAGTACAGGAATATGTGTGGCTACTAAGCCTTCTCCTTGAATGACCATCGTGGCAAAAGGATGATCCTGTATAAATTGATAGTGATAGTCAGTTTCTTTTTTTTGATAGGTACGTGGGCAAAACATAGGAAATCTATTTTCGTTTAACATCGGTTAATAGCCATTCAGCTACTTGAGCATCGGCATTTTTAGAATGAATAACAATAATATCACCAGTAGTTTCAAAAACTACAGCTTTAACTTCAGAAAGAGATAAAATATTAGCTTCCCGCAGTTTCGAACGCAAATCTCCTTCTGACACCCGAGCTTTTCTTAAATTATCATCTAGGATAATTGAACCCTCCATTAATAGGAGAGGGCGGTTATCAATAACCTTTTTAAAAGGTTCCCAACGCCTGGAGATAGCAGCAAGTAATTGGGTGGCATAAATCATAAAACACCCAAAAATTCCTTCGAGTAAGGAAACAGAATGGGAGAGGATGGTAGTAGCTATAAGGGAACCAACAGCCACCGTCATGGCAAAATCAAAGCTCGACATTTTCGAAAAACTACGCTTTCCAAAAATGCGAGTATATAAAATTACCGCTAGATAGATGCCTACCGTTGTAAGGGCGATAGCAGCAAGAGTTGTAAAATCCGTGGCAAACCATTTTTCCATAGTATACAAGTTAAGAATTTTTAATAGGAGCGGGCTGTTGGCTATGGGAGTGCCCATTTAGTTGCGAAATACGAGTGCGGTTAGAAACGAACGTTTGTAATAACTTGCGAGCTTCATGATAATCTTCTACATAATAGCGAGCGGCAGATGCCGAACGTCCTACTTTAATAGTAATGGCACTATCAGGTAGTTTCTTGAACATCGACTCGTCCGTAACATCATCTCCCATAGCAAAAATAAAATCACATGGGTGGGTTTCTAAATGAGCACAAACAGCATTTCCTTTATTAATTTGATTGTTCACAATTTCTATAACCTTGTTTCCCCATAAGATAGTGATTTCATATCTTTCTCCTATAGCCTTTAACTCTTCCATAAGTTCAGAAGCATGTTTGATACCTATATAGGAAGAAGTCTGACGGTAATGCCAGGCTAAGGATTTTCTTTTCTCTTCAATAAAAGCTCCCTTTGTTTTTTGGGTAAATCGCTTTAGAATAGCTTTTACTTCTGGCATCCAAGAATTATTGTAAAGGGTCTTATCTTCCCAGTTAACTCGGTCCTTTCTAATACTCAATCCATGCTCCGCAATTAAAGAAATACGAAGACCATCAAACCAAGCATGTAAATCCTGTTTTGTCCTGCCACTTATTATTATTAATTCATTTTTAGTGGGACTACCCAATCTACTTAAAAGTTGTAAAAGGGATGGATCAGGGCGTGCTTCATCTGGATCATCTGTAAAGCCTACCAAAGAACCGTCATAATCTAAAAAGAATGATCTGCTGCGAGCTTCCGTATACTTTTGGCATAGTTGGTTTAGAATAGAAGAGGTCATTTTTTGGGGCTTTCGCACAGTTTGTTGTTGTTTGCGTTCATTAAGGCGATCCATAAATTGTGCCGCCCAAGTATAGATATTGTGTTTTTTAAGATGGTTTTGGAGAATAGTATTTCGAGCTATTTGCTCATCTTTTGGCATCTCGATAGCCTGAGTTAAAGCAGTACTGATTTCATCAAAACTATTAGGGTTAATAATTAAAGCTTGATCCATCTCTTTGGCCGCTCCGGTCATTTCACTCAAAATAAGAACCCCAGTTTTATCAGTACGAGAACTAATATACTCCTTGGCAACTAGATTCATACCATCACGTAGCGGAGTAAGAAGGGCAATCTCACAAGTTGAATACAAAGCAATTAAATCTTGAAAGGGAAGAGAGCGGTAATAGTACCAAATAGGCGTCCAACTAATAGTAGCGTATCTTCCATTTACACGTCCTACTAATTCATCTACTTCTTTTTTTAGTAATTGATATTGTAAAACATCCGTACGAGAAGGGACAGCAAGCATTAATAGACTAATTTTTCCCAAGTATTGAGGATACTTTTTTAAAAAGTAAGAAAAGGCCTGAATTCGATTTAAGATACCCTTTGTATAATCCAAACGATCTATCGATAAAACCAATTTAACATCGGGATTCCTTTTTCTATAGGTATGAAGTGCAGTTTGAATCTCGCTTGTCTTCTTAGTTTTTTTACGTTGCTCTTTAGCAGCTTTTTCTAACTTTTCAGTATCGATCCCCATGGGGAATGAAGCTACTTTTACCGTGTGGTTTCCAGAACAAATTTCATCGCCGTGTGTAGGGTAGGTGAGTAGAGAAGTGACCGTCTTTAAAAAGCATTTTTTATAATCAAAGGTGTGGAAACCAATAATATCTGCTCCTAACATACCTTCTAATAAAGCATCTCTAAAAGGAAGTGATCGGAATACCTCGTAGGTAGGAAAGGGGATATGTAGGAAAAAGCCGATTGACAGATCAGGTTGTTCTGCACGTATATATTGAGGTACCAACATAAGTTGATAATCATGAATCCATACCGTATCTCCAGGTGATGCTTGAGCTAATACTTCGTCTGCAAATTTTCTATTTACGGCTTTATAGGCTTCCCAGGTAGTTGTATTGTATTTTGTGTAGCAGAGAAAATAGTGAAATAAGGGCCAAAGAGTCTTATTGGAAAAGCCATAATAGTAGTTATCTATCTCTTCTCGACTAAGGGAAATAGGAATACAGTTTTTTTCAAGCGTCTGCTCTATAAGAGTGTCTTTTTTATCATCACAGGGAATTTCATCTTCAGCTAATCCCGTCCAGCCAATCCATATACTGTTCCCTTGCTCATGGATCGAAAGCATACCCGTGGCCAAACCTCCGGCACTTTTACTATAACTAAGTTTATTTCCCGCTATGGAAAATTTATAGGGCAACCGATTTGATACAATAATTGTTTTACTCATAATGTATAATATTAAATAGAGGTATTACCGACCCATAACGTAAGTAGAATATCTTCAGAATCTTCTAATTACCTACGATTGTGTTTAATAAAACGGATTCCCTGAAAAATTAAATACCAAGAAAGCAGACGGGATATTAACTTAGATGAGAGATACAAGCGTCAGCACAAGCTCTGCAGGCCTCAGCACACTTAGTACAATGGCTATGCTCATGCTTTTCACATTCTTGCGTACAGCTTTTACATAGCTTTATACAATACTCAATCATTCCTCGAATGTCGGAATACTGCATAGCTAGCAAAGAGGCTGTAGCAGTACAAACGGTAGCACAGGCATGAGCTTTTTGTATGCATTCTACCAATATAGGGTCTTCATTTAAAGAGGCATCCGCACAGTGATTACAATAAGCAGTGCAATTTTGGAGTGTTTCAATTAATTCTGGGTTTTTCATGGGAGTGAAATTTTGTTATACTCCCAAAAATACCGGGGTTTCTTCAATTACATGTGTCCGGTACGTTTTATTATTAACGTGATAAAATTTATTGTTTTAGGGAAATATTAAGAACAGTTCAAGCCTCTCATATGTAACTTTATATTGTACTATTTAAAATTAGAATATGAAAAATTCACTGCTAAAAACCCTTCAAGAACAGATAGAAAATTTTACCGATATACAGGATCTTGAGCCGTTAATTACCAGCTTAAAAGATAAAAAAGTAGTGATGTTAGGCGAAGCCTCGCACGGTACTCATGAATATTACATTTGGAGGGCAAAGATTTCTAAAATTTTGATCGAAGAACACGGGTTTAATTTCATTGCCGTAGAAGGCGATTGGCCACCGTGCTATCAACTAAATCGTCATATAAAAAAATATGAAGATGCCACAAAAAATACCTGTCAAGTGTTACAAGAATTTAAACGTTTGCCTTCTTGGATTTGGGCAAATTGGGAAGTGCATGAATGGGTGCAGTGGCTAAAAAAACATAATAAAAATCAAGCTCCCGATAATAGAGTAGGTTGGTATGGGTTAGATGTGTATAGTCTATGGGAATCCCTCGAGGCAATTATGGAATATTTAAAGAAGGAAGACCCCCAGGCCTTTCAGACTGCCAAAGAAGTAGTGCGTTGTTTTGAACCTTATCGCGAAAAAGATGGGGAATCGTACGCCTTTTCTACCAAATTAGTTCCCGACGGATGCCAAAGAGAGGTAAATCAAATGTTGGTAGAAATACGTAATAAATATGCAAGTTATAACTCCGATAAAGAGCATGCTTTTAGCACCGAACAAAATGCTATTGTTGCCAAACATGCGGAAGAATATTATCGGGTGATGGCCTCTGGGGGCGCAGCCACATGGAATATTAGGGATAGACATATGATGGACACCTTAAATAGGCTGCTCGATTTTCATGGGAAAGATGCTAAAGGAATCGTTTGGGCGCATAATACTCATGTAGGCGATGCTTCTTATACTGATATGGCAAAACAGGGGTTATACAATATTGGTGAACTGGCTAGAAAGCAATTGGGGAAAGAAGAAGTAGCTCTCATCGGTTTTGGTTCCTATGAAGGAACTGTACTTGCAGGAAACGAATGGGGAGCAAAAGTGGAGAAAATGACAGTACCGAAAGGACGGGAGAACAGTTGGGAGTCAATTTGTAATAACTTGGGGGATCAATTTTATCTAGATTTTGGAAAAGTAGCCACTAATAATGAATTGCAGAAAAAAATACCCCATCGTGCAATTGGAGTGGTATATAAACCCGAATATGAACAGTATAGTAATTATGTAGCCACAAATATTTCTAAAAGATATGATGGTTTTCTGTTCTTCAACCAAACGAAAGCATTACATGCTATCGATAACAATGTAGAGCGTTCTAAAACACCCGAAACCTATCCTTTTGGAGTATGATTATTAATAAGATGAAAGAAGTAAAAAATATTAATTTAAAATAATAGGAATCAATTTTAAAAAAGATAATCATGAAAAATATAAAAAGAATATACCTTATTTTACTAGTTCCTTGCCTAGTAGCCTGCAATTGGGGCCATGAAAATTCAGATGATAATAAAGCCCCTATTCAGTTAAATACGGAAAAAGAAGATACATCTAAAATCATGCATAATGACATGCCGAATGAAGCAAAAACAGGAGTAGGTCCTATTAAAAATGAGGTAGAACTAGGTGAACAAATTGATCAAGAGATGGCCGCAAAAGGGGAGGAGTTATTTAACAATCAATGTACTGTTTGTCACGAAATTCATAACAGCAATAGAGGTCCCGCATTGGGAGGAGTATTGCAAAAACGTTCTCCGCAATGGGTAATGAATATGATTTTAAACCCAGATGGTATGATTGAACACAATGCACAAGCAAAAGCATTGAAATCAGTATATGAAATTAAAATGGTCGATTTGGATCTTTCAGAAAAGGAAGCAAGACAAATTGTAGAATACCTAAGGAATTATTAGAAAATAAGAAGTGCTTATTGCACAAAGTATTTGATAAAAATTAAAAAGGAATGCGCTCATATATTTTGAAAAGATTTTAATGCACTTATAATACCTCTTCGAAATAGAACGGTGGTTGTGAAAAGAAGTTGCACCAAATCATTCCCTTTATGAAGTCTGTTATTTTTCTTCTTCCACTTCTTCGTAAAATTGCTTCTGCATGCGCGCTTGAAGGCTTTTAGGAATAACACGTCTAATAAAGGTCATCATCTTATTGGTAGCTCCGGGAATATAAATTCGCTCTCCATCCATTAATGCCTCATAAGCACCTTTGGCTACATCTTCTGGTTGTTTCATTAACGAGTCTTTTTTATCTACCACACGCGTTTTTTCCATGTCTGCTCGTGAAAAGAAATGGGTGTCCGTGGGCCCAGGACATAAACAGGTAATTGTTACTTTACTATCCAGTTCATCCAATTCAGTAGCAATGGCTTCAGATAGGGATACTACATACGCCTTGGTTGCATGGTAGACCGCCAAATAAGGGCCTGGCTGAAATCCTGCTACAGAACCTAACTGCAATATTTTTCCTTCATTTTGGGCTATCATATTATTTAAAAATAAATGAGTTAACTCTGTTAATGCCAAAATATTAAGATGAATTATTTCTTTGTATTTTGAAAAGGGTATTTCTGCAAAATTTCCTCGCTGTCCTATCCCGGCATCATTTACTAATGTTGTGATTGGGCGTCCTAGTTTCTGAACTTCCTCATATAATTCAGTTACTGCATCAGGGAGTGTCAAATCTTTTTCATAAATCCATACATCCACATCAGTAATAGCTTGAATTTCTTCTCGAGCTGTACGCAAAGAATTGCGATGTGGTGCTACTAGAATCACATCATAATCGTGGGTAGCAAATTCTTTAGCAAGGGCTTTTCCTATTCCACTTGAAGCACCCGTAATAAGTGCAGTATTAGTGTTTGGTTGAGTATCCATAGTTATATTTGTTAAGGGGTTAATATTACTTTGATGCATCCATCATCCTTATTACGGAATTTCTTATAAGCTTTAGGAGCTTCACTTAATTTCATGCGGTGAGTTATAATAAAAGAGGGGTCTATTTTTCCTGCTTCCACTTTTTTCAACAAGGGTTCCAAATAGTGTTGCATGTGAGTTTGTCCCATTTTAAGATTAAGAGATTTATTCATTGCTATCCCAAAAGGTAATTCTTGTACCTTTCCAAGATAAACACCGGGAATGGATACATTTCCACCTTTTTTACATGATTTAAAAATCTGGGCTAAAGCATCAGGTTGTGACTTTTCAAGATTCTTGTTAAATCCCTCCATTCCATGAGCTTCGGCTCCTACAGCATCAATGCAACAATCTGGACCCTTCCCGTTGGTCATTTCCATAAGCTTTTCATATACTTCATTGGGGTCAATAGTGCGGATAACTTCTGCCTTACTGTTCTTTTCTGCCAAATCCAATCGTTCCTTTATTATATCTATAGCAATTACTCTTTTGGCTCCCAACATCCAGGCACTTTGTATGGCAAATTGACCTACCGGTCCGCATCCCCATATGGCAACCGTATCTCCGTCTTGAATATCTGCATTTTCTGCTCCCATATAGCCGGTGGGATAAATGTCTGATAGAAAGAGACTTTGTTCATCGCTTAGGGAATCAGGCACTTTTATAGGACCTACATCTGCGTAAGGCACTCGCACATATTCTGCTTGTCCGCCGGAAAATCCACCTAGCATGTGGGAATAGCCAAATAACCCCGATATAGAATGACCTAAATTCTCTTTACACAATTCTTCATTGGGGTTGGAGTTATCACAAAGTGAGTACTTATGATCATTACAATAATTACAATGTCCACAGGCTATGGTAAAAGGAACAACAACCCTATCTCCTTTTTTAAACTTTTTCACCTCTTTTCCTAATTCAACTACTTCGCCCATGAACTCATGTCCCAAGACATCACCTTCCTTCATAGTCGGTACAAGATCTCCAAAGATGTGGAGATCTGAACCACAAATGGCGGTCGACGTAATTTTTATAATTATATCTTGAGGATCCTCAATTTCGGGATCGGGTACAGTGTCAATACGTACATCTTCTTTTCCGTGGTAACATAATGCTTTCATAATCTCTTTTTTTAAATTTTTATTTTTTTTAAGGTAAATGTAATTTTGAATGAGTTAAATAAATTATATCTTCAGGGCTACCTTTAACAGTTAACATTGAACATATATTTATTTTGAATTTTAGTACTTTTCTAATAATAGCACCTATTGCTACATTCATGATGACTTTTTTTAGTTATACAATTTCTTTTATTAGGGGAAAGGAATTCAAAGAGCCTCAATTGTTGACAAAACTATTATATCGTCAAATCCATACTTCCCGGTTAAGGGGAGTAGAAAATATGCCAGGATGGATAATCCATTTGAGTATAGGCTATATCTTTATTGCCATAATGGACTGTGCATTTTTATTTTCTGGTGTACAACCATCCCTCTGGTGGGGAATGATTTTTGGCACAGGTTTAGGAATAATAGGAGTAGCCGGATGGAAAATCCTTTTTGCCATACATCCTAACCCTCCTGAAATTCATTTTCGTGAATTTTATATTCAATTGCTCATAGCCCATATAATCTTTGGCTTAGTTGGAAGTTTAGGGTACGTCATTGAAACATTCCCTAATTAACTTGTTTTCTGTTCTCAAAGTACAAGTTTTCTTTTGCGAACAGTTCCTCAAAAAAAATAATAATTAACCCAAAAAAAAGATTGAGGAAGCCTTACCTAAACATGAAGGATATAAAAGAGAATATGCTATATTTTACTAGTATCTAGTGTAGTACCTTGTACACAGGGTCATGAAAATTCAGATAATAAACGTAATCGTTACTTAGATAAATGCGCAAAAAATGATACATCAATCTATAATGACATACCTGCTTAAAGCTATGGAGAGTGAAAAAAAACAGATTCTTAGTTTAGATTGATTATACTTGTGGTAAAGAATTTGTTGTTTTTTTATTCTAAGAAGGAATTTGCGCATTAGCATAAATAAGACCCTCCTTTTTAAGTTCTTTCCAAAAATCGTTTGGGATATCTGTTTTCCATGCTCGTTTGTTATCCTTCACTTGCTTAGAACTACTAGCACCGGGAATAATAGAAGAAAATTCGTCTGCGGCTAATACAAAATGCAAAGCTGCGGTAATAATATTAATCCCATATCCTTTAGCTATGCTTGCCATGCGATCCCGTTTTTCCTGCATCCCTTTTGGTATATGCTTTTTATAATTATAACGATCTCGACCAGCAATAAAGCCAGAGTTGTACCCGGCTCCCGAAACCAATTTAACACTATTTTTTCGTATTGCAGGTAATAGGCGATCAACTGCTTCTTCATGCTCTAAAATAGAATACTGAGTAGCAGATAAACAGATATCTGGATCCGCGGCTTCCATACAGTCTATAATAGGTTTTATTTTATTGACGCCCATGCCCCAAGCTTTAATAATTCCTTGTGATCTATAATCAGAAAGAACTTTAAAGGCACCTTTCTTAGCAATATTCATATGGTACGGATAACGATCGCCTACTTGGTCTTCTGAGAGATCATGTACATACACAATATCTATACTATCCAATCCCGTACGTTTCAGACTATCTTCTATAGAACGTTTAGTAGCATCTGCGGAATAATCGTGTTTGTAGTCAAAATTTAATGGATTTTGCCACATTGTAGGTGGTACATCATCTTGTTCCACCTTCTCAAATAACCGGCCTACTTTGGTAGAAAATATAAAATCATCTTCATCTTGTTGGCTCAAAAAAGCACCAAATCTACGCTCACTTTTAGTAAGTCCATACCATGGGGACGTATCAAAATAGCGAATTCCTTCATCCCATGCCTGTTGCAATATCTCGGCAGCTTGTTCTTCAGTAATATTTTCAAAAGCAGTACCTAAGGCAACCCCACCAATTCCTAATTCATGTTCTTTTTGTAATAACTCATGTTTCATAATAATAAAGTATATATGGGTAAATAGTTTCTTTTAAAATTAAAAATCTCGCTTCGTTTGTGGCGTTAAAGAAAGGTTATATTATCCTATATAAGGAGCTATAAATCTTTAACAAAGAAATAGATTTATCCATATTTCATAATAACCTAATCGCTCGGTTAAAATAAGATACCTATCTGCAATAAACTTCTTAGTTTAATACTATTTATAATGGTAGATGTATTTAGTGACTCCGTAAAGGGTATAAATCATATAGAGAACCTGCTATTATTTAATACGGCACGCATAGGAAGTTATTTAGTAAATAATTTGAGGGAAATTAAATAAAATAGGAACTTTAATGAACTGAACTAGTGTTTTTCAAAGGAATAGGTTCTGGTGGGCAGTTCTTAATTTAATAATTATATATATCTAATTCATCAAAGTCCCTTATTTCAGATAGTTTGATTAAATTCTCTATTATAACATTATTCCAAGTTTCCTTGAATATCTCATCTCCACCTTCTGCATTTTTATTGGTATTCTCTTTGATTAATTTCTTTTTTGTCAAGAAGTTAATGCTTGTTTCTATATGTACCACTGGTCCACGATTACTACTTGAATTAAATACAATTAGCTTAAAATTAGAGTTTTGAAATCGGAATGTATATGCCCAATATCCATATCGGCCGTGATTATAATGGACATACAATTTTTCATTTTTAATCTCAATCCATAAATTGGGCGGAAAATAAACGCCACCATCTTCATTTTCGGAGTAAAAACAATTGTAATTTTTGTCAGCAAGTTGATAACCTTTCTCATTTTTAAATAAGACTATTATTCCTCGTCTATTTCTGTCAACTTTTTTATCAAACCGATTTGTAACGATATTTGTTGTATCTGTTTTTTTTGATTATTAAAACACAATCTTTCCGTCCATCTTTATTTAAGTCTCCAAAATATTTTTCAAATTCAGTATATCCTTTTGGAATAAAATCAGAAGGTTCACTATCCTGTGCTTTACAGCCAAAAACGATCAACAGAAAAAAAGGTGCTATTTTTAAAATTCTATTCATTCGGTTTTAATCTTCCGGTAGTTGGTTTAAATGGACCACATTGTGTTTGGCCATGGTTTTGTTACGTGAAAATTTGCGAGGATTTTCTACCGTAAACCGAAGATAACAAATTTGCAAGGAATTTTCAGAAGTAGGAGAGAACAAGCAATTACGTATAGCCTATTTTTTATTCTTTTTGCATGTAATCAGGAACATAGGCTGATTTTCGGCTACTTCTGTGATGTTGTAAAGACCGTATTTTTCAAATTCTAATAGAATAGATCCTCGTTCGTAGTAAAATAGATTTACTCCTTTATGGGTTTCGTAACGATCTTTACTAATTAATTCGCCTTGTCCATACTGAGGTGCATTTTTGGTTATGGCGGTAAATACCATATAGCCGTTTTGGGTGAGTTGATTGTAACAATCTTGTATGAATTTTTTTCGTTCTTTACTGTTTAATAAATGAATCAGCGCATAGCAAAAAATACCATCATATTTTTTGTCGTTAAAAGGCATTCGGGTTACAGAACCTTGATAAATGTTTATTTCAGTACCGTAGTGTTTTCTGGCCAATTTTATAGCTGTTTTTGAAATTTCAATGCCTGTAACTTTAATGCCGTTTTCAATAAAAGGTTGTGCATTTCGTCCATATCCAATTCCTGGAATTAGAATGTTTTTCATATTTTTTTCTAGGAAGAAATCCCTTGTCAGTTCAGCAGATGTTGCCGGATTCATTCCCCACATTTCTTGTTTGTTGTTAAATGCTGTTTCCCAAAAATCTGCCATACTACACGCAAATTTTATCTTCTAAGAGTCCACACCTAAAACCTTTATTCTTAAGTTGTTCTTTAATAACGTTTGTATCTATGAAGCTTCCTTCAATTCTTAAAATGGAATGATCACAAGGATAAGGTTTGTCGAAATCTTCCAAATCAAAATTAAATTTTAGTTGCGGATGTGCTCCTTCTAAAAAATGCAGCATTTCTGTTGCTATACTTTCTAATTTTATGTTAGTTATTAACACGTCTACCATATCAAAAAAAATCTTGTGTAAGTTCATTATTAATCACTGCTCCTGTGATGTTTCCTCCAGAAACTGCAAGTGCAACGGAGCGCATTCTTGAACTATTGTCGCCACAAGCAAAAATGTCTTCTTCTGTAGTTTTTTGCATAACATTCACTTCAATGTGCCCATGCTCTGTGAGCTTGCAACCCAATTCTGTGGGTATAGTAGAGTTTTGCTCAAAAGGAATAGAGGCGTAGGCACAGTCAAACGTTTTGGTGCTTCCATCTTTAAAAATAATTTTTTCTAGTTGTCCATTTTGGTGTTCTATTTCTGAAATTTCTTTTTCAATAATTTCAATATGATGTTGCTTAAATTTTTCTAATTGCTCGTCCTCAAACTCCTTTGCACCCGACGTAAGTATGGTGATGTCTTTGGTTAAATTGTTTACCAAAGAAGCAAGATGAAACGCTCTTTCACCATTGGCAATAATAGCCGTGTTCTTGTTTCTTATTTCATAACCGTGACAATAAGGACAATGTACAACGGATATCCCCCAACATTCTGAAAAACCTTTTATATTTGGCATCAGGTCTTTAATACCTGCAGCAAACACTAACTTTTTAGCTGTAAATGTGTCTCCTTTTAAAGTGGTGATTTCAAATCCTTTGTTACTTCTCTTTCCGCCCACCGCAAGTCCGTCATAAAATTTTATACTGTTGTATTTTTTGATTTGATTTTTTGTAATTTCAGCAATTTCCTTTGGCGTGCTTCCGTCTTGTGTTAAAAAATTGTGTGAATGTGGCGTTTGGCGATTGCAAGGTTTACCCGAATCTATTACCAATGTTTTTCTAAGTGAGCGTCCTAATGCCATTGCGGCCGAAAGCCCTGCATAACTTCCACCTATGATGATGACTTCAAATTCCTTTTTATTCATATTGTTTTTGTATTGAGCAAAGAGCGATAAAGGTTTTGGTAGTGTAAGCACTAAACCTGTTACTCCAAATAGTTTAATTAGTTCTCTTCGGTTCATTTATTTTAATTAAATGCGAAGTTGTCGCATTAGTAATTTTTGTCAAATATACAATCTTTTTGTATTATTGCAACTTATTCGCAATAAAAGATGAATCGAAGAAATACGCCTACAAAGGAAGCCGTACTAAACTTGCTTTTAAATTCTAAAAAAGCGTTAAGTCAAGACGCTATTGAAAAGCAATTAGATATTGATATCAATAGAGCTACCATCTATAGAGTGTTAAACCGATTTTGTGAGGACGATATCGTACACAAAATTGTTGCAGAAGACGGAAAACAGTATTTTGCTGTTTGTAAAAAGTGTGAGAATCCGCCAGAAGTTATTCAGCATCATTTTCATTTTCGGTGTCTATCGTGTGATTCGATTGAATGCCTGCAAGTACCTGTCGACTATTCAGTGCCTACTGGGTATGAGGTACAAAATGCAAATTGTGTTCTTACTGGGGTTTGTAATGATTGTTCGTAGATTTTATACCCATTTCTCATAATGGTCGAGTATAAGTTTAGTATGGGATTTCGGTACGATTCACTTTCTACCACTTCTAATTTTAGCCATTCAAACTTATGACAAATATAAAGTAGTAGATAGAGTATTCTTTTTTGTTCGTGGAGGTAGGCACACTTATTGACAAATTTGGGATTGTACGGTTTATTTAAACGATTTGGTAATATGTGTAGCTGTCAAATAATGCTTTTATATCAATGTTGTAGCACGTTATTTTTTCTGGTATTCAGAATACTCTATGCTACTTGCTTTGTCAAAATTAATATTGTAATCTTGTTCAATCGACCTTTTTTCTTCTAAATTCACTATACCTATGAGCACCTTGCTTCCCATTAAATCTATTTCAATTTCTAAAGGTTCTGCATTTAAAACATTTGAAGCTAAAGGGAAATGATTTGGTAGATTTGGGATTTCATCTGAAACGTACATATTCATTTTGGTTGATGCTTCTTGTTGCATTTGCATAGCAACTTTGAAGCATTTCAAATTTGCTATGGTTTTTGTTGAGTCCCTATAAATCGTATAAAATTCTTTCATCATTTCCTGTTGTTCAGGTGTAATTTCATTCAAGTTTTGGTCAATGTAATTATATTTTGAAACTTTAATGAGTTTATCATCCTTTATGAAATAAAAATTAGCAAACGATTTATCAGAGTTGTATTCAATAATTTCAGTTGTACCGTTGTTATCTTGGACTGAATAGATTTTCGTAGGGCTTTTATAAATCTTCTTTTTGTATTTATTATTCATTAATTGTTTAAAAGGTGTATCGTTTGTAATTCCCAATTCGATAAACGTTTGATTTTCTATTTGGCTACTTGCAATGCCTGAAAATATCAGGGCAAGTATTAAGCAAAATTTTTTCATCTTTTTTTTTATTCTTTAAACATTTCATTGTATGCCTTCACATGGTGTGGAAATTCTTCTTCATAGAACGGATATGGAACTCCTAATAACGTGACTTCATATACGTCACTATCCATTCCGCTTATTTGATTTCCTATTCCTTTAACTTCAATCCCATTTTCATTTTTAACAATAAGGGTGTCTATCGTCATTGTTGATATTAATTTATCCTTTGGATAATCACTTGCTAATTCAATGTCCATTGATTCACAATAATTTTTAATGAAGTCATAACCCATATTCTGGTCAAAAAATTTTATATTTCCAAATACGACTCCCATTGGAGCATCTGCTTTTTCAAGCTTTGTTGTTCCTACTTTAATATCTCCGATTTGAATTGAATATTCCATAATTAGTTAACTTATATAGTCCCAAAACTTATCCATTTCAGATTCTTTGTAAGAATTAATTAGCATCCTGAAATCATTTGACAATTCTAATTTTAGTAATTCGTCTGATAAGTCAGGTCTAAATGGCCAAATCCAAGATAATTCCTCCTCTCTCAAGGGCGGTTCATTATCAGGGCAGAATTCAATATAATTTTCACAAACACCAATAGTATTTACAAACAATACACAAATCGCAGAAAGCCTTTCGTCAAAATTATCAAAGTCAACAATTTCCTTCCAAGACACCGCTTTCGGTATTGATTCAATTATTTGGTCTAATTCACTTTTCATTTTCTTCTAATGCCTTGTCCTGAAATATGACTATAGGTTAAAAATGATTTTAAGCTATTAATTTACCCGCCTATAGGAAGGACAGGTATGCCATTTTCGGTGTTTTATAAGCTAAAGATAAATGTAATCTTATTTCGTTATACAGTTTAATCGCAATTTTTGTTGTCTTTTTACCGGAGTCACGTTAGTAAAGGTTTTCAATACATTAAAAATTAAGAGGATGAATTAATTAAAAAAATAAAATAGTAACTTTAAAGAACCGAACTAGTGCTTTTCATAGGATACGTTGTTAACTAACGTTTTTTTATCAGTTTTATATTCTTCTCAATGTTCGTTTTTAACATCGAATTATCGTTTTTTATTATTATTCTGTCAATAACCATTAAGCTGTCTGTTAATGATTTAATTCTCCATTCATTCTCAACACCTAATTTTAACGAATGTCTTAAATTCATTGTTAAAAGCTCAAATGAATTATTGATTTCGATTTCAGATTTTTCTTTTGTGTAAAAATCTAATTCAATTTGATTTTCTGTGATTTTATAGTTTGGTGGCCAGTCATATCTAGGGTATCCGATTGGTGGTGGCGGAAAGTCAGTTGAGTCGGTTCCAATATATTTCTCTTCAATCCAAGTTCCATATATTAATTTCTTGTCCCATTTCAGCTTCCTTTTCATTAATTCAATTTCAGTATCTTTTTCTCCAATATATAAACCCTCGTAATAATCATCATCAATTTTTTTTATGGCTATTATTCGACTGTTTAAAACTAAAAAATCTGATTCATTAAAATTAGCTATACGATAAGGTAAATTCCTGTCGCTATACTGATAGATAGTATAAGTTGAATCATTAAAATCAAAAATCAGAGTATCAATTTCCGATTCGGCTATTAAATTGAAAGTTTTTCCTTTCAATTCAATTTTAGGGTTTTGATATTCTGTATCTTTTTTACAACTAACAATCATTAAAATCAGAAGTAAAAATATTGTTGGTTTATTCATTTTTAAATGTTAGCTAACGTGTTTGTGTATAGTTATTTGTGTGGTTAAGCAACTAATTTAGCAAATAAATCACAGATAAAAAGTCCCAGAGGACTTTCGTAAGTAGGCTTTAACTAGCAATAAATTATACACATTGTGCCTGTTGCACAAGTCTCGCCAAAGATAAATATATTTTGTAACTTACT
>NZ_CAXBCK010000012.1:0-80525 GCF_963974425.1 uncultured Marixanthomonas sp. | reverse complement strand
TAATGCATTGGTAAAAAAACTGAAAAAGAATGCCCGCCTTACCCCTTCCGAAGAAAAAGACCTACAAAACCTACCAGAAACATATTTAATCTGTTATTTAAACGATTTTTCGGAAGCTAAAGAAAAGCTGTTGGAAGCTAAACCATATTTAAAAGAAACAAACGGGAAGGTATATGAAGCGTACAAGGAAACGGTTCGAATATTAAGGAAGGTGCGGTATAATTAACATTGCATTAAACTAAATTTTATATCTTTAATGTTCAATCATTAAAACCAAATAAAAATGGGCATATTCGACAAAATCAAGGAAAAACTGAGCCACGAATTTATAGATATAATTGAATGGCTAGACTATACAGATGACACTATCTGTCATCGTTTTGAACGCTACCAAAACGAAATAAAGAATAATGCCAAGCTCATTGTACGTGAAGGGCAAACTGCTGTTTTTATAAATGAAGGACAACTGGCCGATGTTTTTGAACCCGGAACCTACACGCTAAACACCAAGAACCTGCCCATTTTAACTACTCTAAAAGGATGGAAGTATGGTTTTGACAGCCCCTTTAAAGCCGAAGTGTATTTTGTAAACACACATTTATTTACCGATGAAAAATGGGGGACCAAAAACCCAATCACATTAAATGATGATCGATTTGGTTTGGTTGAAATTCGCGCCTTCGGAACCTACGCCTTCCGAGTTAACGATCCTGGAAAGTTCATCGTCGATATTGTTGGTACGGACAATAACTTCACCAATTTTGAAATAAACGAACACCTTAAAAGCCTAATCGCCACTCGTTTTACCGATACCGTAGGCGAAGCAAACCTTCCAATTGAATTGTACGCCGCTAACACCACAGAACTTTCCGAAACATGTAAAGAAGTAATGGAACCAGAGTTTAACAGCGTGGGGATTGGTCTAGAAAAATTCTTTATCGAAAACGTCTCTATGCCCGAAGACTTGAAGAAAGAAATCTTCGAATACAGCCGTATTGATAAGTTAGATTTAGATAAATTGACCAAGTTTAAAACCGCTAAAGCCATCGAAGCTGCTGCTGCCAACGAAGGAGGGACAGCTGGTGCCGGAATGGGAATGGGAATGGGCTTTGTACTTGCACAACAAATGGGCGGTATGATGGCTCCACAGATGGGCGGACAGCAACAAATGCAACAACCTCAACAACAAGCAGGCAGTATACCACCACCGATGCCGCAAGCGGTTCAATATTTTTACGCCACTAACGGACAACAAAATGGCCCAGTAGGTTTTGAACAACTACGGGCACTTTTTGCCAGCCGTACTGTTAACAAGGATACCCTCGTCTGGAAACAAGGCATGCAAAATTGGGTTGCACTTCAAGAAGTGGAAGAGTTAAAAGCCTTTTTAGGAGGAAATACACCACCGCCGATCCCGGAATAATTAGTTTTCGGTGGTTTCGATACAATTTTTGTTTTTTGCGTTGCAAAAGCACAAAAATCACTCAACCACCTTTATGTAAACCTGAATCGAGGTGGTTGAGTGATTTTAAAAAGATGCAGAGCAGCATTTTAAAATAGTATCGAAACCACCGACCAAAGCATCACCCGTGCCCTTTCACAATAAAACATGCAACAACCCAAGCAACAAAAATCCGAACTTAAAAAATCCTGTGTTAATTGTGGGGCAGAACTTCGGTACGCCCCAGGTACCACCAGTTTAAAATGTGACTATTGTGGTTATGTACAAGAAATAGAACCAGCCGAAACCACTTTTGAAGAACTTGAACTAAAACCATATTTAGAAAAGCTAGGTAGTCAATCGCATAGCGAGGAAATTACCATGTTGCAATGTAAAAGTTGCGGAGCTGAACAACATATTGAGGAAAATTATAAGTCATTACATTGCGTCTATTGTGGCTCGCCACTCATTATTGAAGATGCCAAAAAAGAATCCTGGATCTTACCAGGAGCAGTACTCCCTTTTCAAATTAATCAACAAAAAGCACATCAAATCTTCAAAAAATGGGTAAAAGGCCTGTGGTTTGCTCCAAACGATTTAAAAAAGGCAGCTATCGATCCGCAATTTACCAAAGGGCTTTACGCGCCGTATTGGACCTTCGATGCTCAATTGTATGCCGATTATTCTGGGCAACGGGGGGAATATTATTACGTAACTAAAACAGTGGGCAGTGGAAAAAACAAACGTACCGTACGAGAAAGACGTACTCGTTGGTATCCAGCTTCTGGGAATGTTTCAGGGTTTGTAGATGATACGCTAATTAAAGCTTCAAAACAACGCTCTGGAGTTATTCCTTCTAAGGTTGCTCATTGGAATTTAAAAAACCTTAAGCCTTTTGATAGTAGTTTTTTAGCAGGTTTTGTAACCGAAAAATATACAATCCCATTGCATGACGGTCATTTAGGAGCCACTAAAGAAGCCCGAAATATAGCCGACAACTGGGCAAGACGAGATATTGGTGGAGATACACAACGAGTACATTCCATCGATATGAAATTGAGTGATGAAACCTTTAAGCACATTCTGCTTCCTATTTATGTAAGTGCATATAAGTTTAAGGGAACACGATACAACTTTTTTATCAATGGCCAGACTGGTACGCTTTCAGGAAAACGACCATACTCATTTTGGAAAATTTTCTTTTTAGTCCTCGGTATTCTTTTGATAATCGGTACAATTATATATATTTCTAACTTATGAGGACATTAGTTATTGGTGATATTCACGGCGGATTAAGAGGATTAAAACAGGTTTTTGAGCGTATGGACTTGCAAACAGACGACCGCTTTATCTTTGTAGGCGATTACGTAGACGGTTGGAGTGAAAATGCTGAAACCATTTCATATCTAATTAATTTTTCTGAAACATATGAGTGTGTTTTTATTCGTGGTAATCACGATGCACTACTTTATAATTTTCTGAAAAAAGGCGATAATAACCCCACTTGGTTGCAACACGGTGGCGAGTCTAGTAAAAAAAGTTACCAGAACCTTTCCGAAGGGGAAATTGAAGCGCATATAAACTTCCTCGAAAACCTACGTAATTATTTTGTTGATGAAGAAAACCGACTTTATCTACACGCAGGGTTTACCAATCTTCACGGTCCAGAATATGAATATTACCCCAATATGGTGTATTGGGATAGAACGTTATGGGAGCTAGTTTGTGCATTAGATAAGTCTATTCCCGAAGACAGTGACAATTATCCAAAAAGGTTAAAACTCTATAAAGAAATCTACATTGGCCACACTCCTGTTACTCGCGTCGGTTTTTCGAAACCCGCTAACTTTGCCAATGTATGGAATGTAGATACCGGAGCGGCATTTAAAGGAACTGTTTCAGTAATAGACGTTGACACTAAGGAGGTTTGGCAAAGCGACCCAGTATGGGAACTCTACCCAAATGAAAGTGGCAGAAATTAAGACTGTTTTAGTAGAGTTTCATTTATAGCTTTGTATCTTTACAAGTAGAGTTGAAGTGATGTTTTCCCTGCCCGAATTACAAGCGGGTTCAGAAAAAGCACCACATCTAAAATTTCAAAACGAATGATTCTTAAAAATAAACGTCTTGAAGTCATGAAAACGGTTGAAAAATCGGTAGATGACTATGTGAAAAATTATTTAATTCCGGTTGAGGAAATTTGGCAGCCAACCGATTTATTACCAAATCTTCAAAGTGAGAATTACATGGAGGAGCTTACCCAAATGCGGGAAGAAGCTAAAGAATTACCGTATGATTTTTGGGTGGTTTTAGTAGGCGATATGGTTACAGAAGAAGCACTACCCACCTATGAATCTTGGTTAATGGATATGGAAGGCGTGGATCAACATGGCCGTGATGGCTGGTCTAAATGGATACGGCAATGGACCGGGGAAGAAAACCGACACGGAGATACGCTAAACAAGTATTTATACCTCTGCGGAAGAGTAAACATGCGTGAAATTGAAATCACTACCCATCACCTTATCAACGATGGTTTTGATATTGGTACGGGGCGAGATCCCTACCGTAATTTTGTTTACACTAGTTTTCAAGAGTTGGCTACCAATATTTCGCATAAGCGTGTAGGACAATTGGCTAGAAAAAAAGACAATAAAATGCTTGCTAAAATGTGTAAGCTTATTTCAGGAGATGAAATGCGTCACCATTTAGCATATCGTGAATTTGTAAAGACCATTTTAGAATATGATGCTAGTGAAATGATTCTCGCTTACGAAGATATGATGAAAAAGAAAATCGTTATGCCGGCACAGTTTCTACGTGAATCTGGTGAAGGGATTGCTTCAGCATTTGAAAACTTTTCAAATGCCGCACAGCGATTGGGTGTCTACACCACCTTCGATTATATTGACATTATGGAAAAACTAAATAGCTATTGGGAAATTGACAAGCTGAACTCTTTGACAGATGAAGCTGAAAAAGCTCGTGATTATTTAATGAAACTTCCAAGCAGAATGAGACGAATCGCCAATCGTATTTCCATTCCGCAAGATCAAACACAGTTTAAGTGGGTGGAGAACAATGGAATTGTTTAAAAAGAAGAAAAGCTACTTCGGTGAAAGGGCATAGAATATAGATTTTCTTACTATCAAAATTTAAAAAACCCGTTGCAAATTGCAGCGGGTTTTTTAGTCTATACTCTATGTTCTAACAGTTTTGCTGCTGGTCAAGCAGCTAAACGGTCTAACTTCTAACTACTACAAATCAAACTTAATTCCTTGCGCTAAAGGCAATTCAGTTGTATAGTTGATTGTGTTCGTTTGTCTTCTCATATACACTTTCCACGCATCACTACCACTTTCACGGCCGCCTCCGGTTTCTTTTTCACCACCAAAAGCACCACCAATTTCTGCACCAGAAGTACCGATGTTTACGTTAGCAATTCCGCAATCTGATCCTTCTACAGAAAGGAAACGCTCTGCTTCTCGCAAGTTATTCGTCATAATAGCTGAAGACAGCCCTTGACGAACTCCGTTTTGTAATTCAAGTGCATCAGAGACATCACCTTTATACTTCATAATGTAAAGTACAGGTGCAAATGTTTCGTGTTGTACAATCTCAAAGTGATTTTCCGCTTCAGCAATGGCTGGTTTTACGTAGCACCCACTTTCGTAACCTTCACCTTCTAAAACACCGCCTTCAACTAAAACAGTACCGCCTTCTTCAACTACTTTATCCAATGCATGTTGATAGTTTTTTACGGCGTCTTTATCGATAAGAGGGCCTACGTGATTGTTTTCATCTAATGGGTTTCCTATTTTAATTTGTTTGTAAGCATCTACAACAGCACTTTTTACTTTATCATATACATCCTCGTGTACAATTAAACGACGAGTAGAAGTACAACGCTGCCCACATGTTCCTACGGCACCAAATACAGCTCCGATTACAGTATTTTTAATATTCGCATCTGGTGTTACAATGATTGCATTGTTTCCACCAAGCTCTAATAACGTTTTTCCTAAACGGCCAGCAACTTCTTTAGCTACAATTTTTCCCATTCGAGTAGAACCCGTAGCAGAAATTAAAGGAACTCGCTCGTCTTTAGTCATCATTTCACCTACAGTATGATCTCCTGTAATTAAACAAGAAATTCCTTCAGGCACACCATTTTCAGAAAACACGCGCGCTGCAATATTTTGACAAGCAACAGATGTTAATGGGGTTTTTTCTGAACCTTTCCAAATACAAGCATCTCCACAAACCCAAGCTAAAGCTGTATTCCAGCTCCAAACGGCTACAGGGAAGTTGAACGCTGAAATAATACCAACTACTCCAAGAGGATGGTATTGCTCATACATTCTGTGTCCCGGACGCTCGCTGTGCATTGTTAAACCGTGTAACTGACGTGAAAGACCCACTGCAAAGTCACAGATATCGATCATTTCCTGTACTTCACCAAGGCCTTCTTGGTAACTTTTTCCCATTTCGTAAGAAACTAGCTTTCCTAATGGTTCTTTTAAACGACGAAGTTCGTCATTAAATTTTCTAACAATTTCTCCTCGTTGTGGAGCAGGAAGTTGTCTCCATTCCTTAAAGCCTTCTGTTGCTGTAGAAATTACTTTTTCGTAATCCTGTTTTGTGGTAGCAGAAACTTTTCCTATCAATTTTCCATCTACTGGGGAATAAGACGCTATTTCTTCTCCATTGGAGAACCAATTTGCACCGGTTGAAGTACCGTTGTTTGTTTCGTTTAATCCTAATTCTTTCAATGCTTCTTCAATCCCGAAGCTTGTGGCTACTGTTGACATATTTTAATAAGATTTTGTTCGCTATTTTTAATAAATGCGAAGGTACGTAATCGAAGTTAGAATTTGAAATTAAAGGTATTATCTTAAAACGAGATGCTAATCTGCAGTAAATCGATCATCGGCTTCCATTACGGTGCCACAATTGTTACAAGTGCGAAGCTCTTTAGAATTGTAAAAGTGCTTAAAGTGTTTCAGAAAATCTTTTTCAATATCATCCAATTCAAAATACACTTCATATAATTTATTGTTGCAGTTGTCACAAAACCACAGAAGGCCATCTTTTCCTTCTAAATCTTTACGTTTACGTTCCACAACCAATCCAATAGAGCTTTCTTTTCGAACAGGAGAATGCGGCACTTTTGCCGGGTGTAAATACATATCACCAGGGCCTAGTTTCATGGTTTTCTTTTCCCCTTCATCTTGAACGTGTACTTCAATTTCACCTTCCAATTGGTAAAAAAGCTCTTCTGTTTCGTTGTAGTGATAGTCTTTACGGGCGTTTGGACCAGCTACGATCATAACAATATAATCGCCAGCATCTTTGTAAAGGTTTTTATTTCCAACAGGTGGTTTAAGTTGCTCCCTGTTTTCTTCTATCCATTTAGTAAGATTAAAAGGTTTTTTAATAGCCATAGCCGTATTTTTTATGTTTCCATAAAAATACGGCAAAAGCTATAAACAAAAAAGTGGGAATTATTTTTTATAAAAAAGTTGGGTAAAATAAACTCTTCCATCAGGAGCTTCTATAACTCCAAAGCCGGAATGAGTGAAATTACCTTCAATATTAGCAAGGTGACCTGGACTATTTATCCAAGCGTTTACCACTTCCTCAGCAGTTGGATAACCGAAAGCCACATTCTCGCCAACAATTTTTGCACCTCTATCTTTCAATCCTTTTTTTCTAACATCAAAATGATCGTGATTTATTTCCTCAAGGTCAATCATATAGAAGGTATGATCTACCGCATACGCAGAAGCATATTGTTGATCGCGTTTAAGAGGTGTTAGTCCTTGAGAAGTTCTGTGCTCGTTAACAAGGCTTAAAATTTCATCTGCCATCTCCCAGTCGGTTTCATTGGCAAGGTTTAAATCGATTGTGTAATCTTCGGTTGTTTCTTCAACGATTACATCTGTGTCTTTGCTACAAGATGTCACAGTACAAAAAAGTACCATGGCCAGTAGGCTAGTTTTTAGTAGATTCATAAGTACGGGGGCATCAAATTTGGGGCATGATGCTGAATCAAATATAGAAAAAAACTTACAAAAAAATACACTTAATCGAATATATTATGCACTTAATCGATAATTAACGTTATTTTTACTTTTTACAAACATCATTAAAAGAACGCTGAACCTCTGAAAACATTGGAATTTCCATTATATTCGTATGTCTTAAAACTCATTATCTTATGAAAAAAACTTTAACACTTTTAATCGTATTTTTTGTGCTTTTCAGCTGTAAAAATGAAAAAAATGTGTCAGAAAATTCTGATAATTCAACTCAAAAACAGCAAAATGATGCACCAACTTTCGGAATTGTAATCCATGGAGGAGCTGGAACCATCCTTAAGAAAAACATGAGCGATTCTTTAGAAAATGCTTACAAAGAAAAATTGGAAGAAGCTATTAAAGTAGGTCATATAGTTTTAAAAAATGGTGGCTCTGCTATGGAAGCCGTTACTAAAACCATCAATGTTATGGAAAATTCTCCTTTATTTAATGCCGGAAAAGGAGCTGTATTTACTCATGAAGAAACGAATGAACTAGATGCTTCGGTAATGGATGGCGCTACCTTAAATGCAGGAGCCGTTGCGGGCGTTACGCAGATTAAAAACCCAATAGACTTAGCTTTAACGGTAATGAACGACTCGCCACACGTAATGCTTAGCGGAAAAGGAGCCGAACGCTTTGCTGAAGAACAAGGGTTTGAGCTTGTAGACCCCTCATATTTCTACACCGAAAAAAGGTTCCAGTCCTTACAACGAATTAAAGACAAAGAAAAAGCAGAATTAGATCACGACTTTAAAGTTACATTTGCTGAAGACCCTTTTATTAAAGACTCAAAATTTGGAACCGTTGGATGTGCAGCTCTTGATAAAAACGGAAACTTAGCTGCTGGAACCTCAACAGGAGGCATGACCAACAAACGCTGGAACCGTATTGGTGATGCTCCAATCATTGGTGCCGGAACCTATGCCAACAATGCTACGTGCGCGGTTTCCTCTACCGGTTGGGGTGAATTTTTTATCCGTGGGATGGTTGCTCATGATATTTCAGCGATGATGGAATATAAGGGTTCAACCCTTCAAGAAGCTGCTGCAGAAGTTATTCAGAAAAAACTGCCAGACTTAGGTGGTAATGGCGGTATTATTGCTATTGATAAGGATGGAAATGTGTCTATGGAATTCAATACCGCCGGAATGTACCGTGCTCATATGAATGCCGATGGAGATTTAAAAATAGGTATATATAATGAGTAACATGGAATCATCGTACTACGCAGTGATATTTACAAGTCAGCAAACAGAAAACATAGAAGGCTATGATGAGATGGCTCAAACCATGGAAAAGCTTGCAAAACAGCAGCCAGGATATATAGGCATTGAAAGTGCAAAATCACAAATAGGAATAACCGTAAGCTATTGGAAAAATCTTGAAGCCATTAAAAATTGGAAAGCTAATCTAGACCATCAAATGGCTCAAAAGTTAGGCAGAAAAGAGTGGTATACTTGGTACAAAGTACGAATTTGTAAAGTAGAGCGGGAATATGAATTTAATATGTAGCCTTAAAATAAAATTACAACCTGCTTTCCCCTTATCTTGTGTTCTAAGCAAAGCATTGTTAAACTCTTCCTAAATGTTAAAATTTCAAATACGAAGCTAAATTGTTTTTCCGTTTCATTAAAAGCTCCCTTCCAACATTTTATCAAAAAATGAAATCCCCCTGAAAACAAGGGTTTTTATGCCTTTAAAATAGCAGCATTTGTTTGTTGTTAGGTCACATTCTTTATACTTTTAAAACCGCTAAAACCATCAATTATGAAAAATCTGTATTATGCATTAACCGTGATTTTCCTACTTTCCCTTTCCGCTTGTAGTGATAAAGATGAAAGTTCAGAAACCGATAATCTTTTTAAGTTTAAAGATTATATTTCATACAATACCTACGGAAATAAAAGCATTGCAGAGCCCATTCATATTGAGTTACAGCAACCTTTAGAACAGTTTGAACTTACCCAAGAAATTGATACAGATTATGTGGAAATCTCACCTTCAACCAAAGGAAAACTCATTGTTGAAAACGGAAGAACGTTGGTATTTACGCCTACCGAATACCTAAAACCAGATACCGAATATACAGTCACCTTAAAACTGAACAAACTTTATGATGAAGTAGGAAAAGATTTTAAAGAATACACTTTTAGCTTTAAAACCATCAAACCCAACTTTAAAGTCGATTTAGGTAACCTTCAATCGTACAGCAAAAAATGGCAGTATGTAAATGGAAGCATAGAAACATCAGATGTTATTACGTTGAAAAAAGCCAAAAAGCTAGTTTCGGTACAACAGGGCAATAAAAAGTTGAAACTTCAATGGCCTTCGGAAGGGGAATATGCCAAATATTTTAGCTTTACTATTGATAGTATTCAACGAAAGATAGACGATTCTGAAATTGAAATACGCTGGAACGGCGATGCGATAGATTCTGAGATAAAAGGGGAAAATATGTTTGCGATTCCTGGTCAGAACAATTTTACAGTCGTTGATGTAGAAAGCACCCTTTCACCACAAACCTCGCTTTCTATTAATTTTTCTGATCCGTTGAAAGAAAATCAGGATTTTGCTGGGCTGGTTACAATTGATAGCATCAAAAACCTTCGTTTTGAAGTAAACGGTAACGTTTTAAATATTTACCCAGATACACGAATTACTGGCGATGCCAGAGTAACTATTTTCAACGGAATTAAAAACACCGAAAACTTCGGCTTAAAAAAAGAATTTTCCGAACTGGTTTCTTTTGAAGAACTAAAGCCTGCTATCCGGCTTATTTCAAAAGGGACAATTTTGCCTAATGCCAACTCAACTCCATATTACTTTGAAACGGTTAACCTTTCAGCAGTTGATGTACGCATTATAAAGATTTATCAGGATAACATCCTTCAATATTTACAAACGGCAAACCTGAACAGCAACAATGTGTACGATATAAAACGCGTAGGAAGGCGCATCGCAAAAAAGACTATTAATCTCACTGAAAATTCGATTGGCAGCAAGGGTACTTGGAAAGCCCATGCTTTAAATCTTTCTGAATTTTTTAAGACAGACCCAGGTGCTATCTATCGTGTAGAGCTTAGTTTTAAAAAAGAATATACTACGTATGATTGTGCGGAAATTACTTCCGAAGAAACAGAAAACGAAAATTATTATGTCAGCACAGACGAAACCTATGAAGATGAACTGGAAGAGCAATATTGGGATAACGAAATTTACCGATGGCGCGATTATACCTATAATTGGCAGGAAAACGATAACCCTTGCCATCCCGCTTATTATAATCAAGATCGCATAATTAGCAGCAATGTATTGGGAAGCGACCTCGGTTTAATTGTTAAGGAAAGCAGCAACCGTTCCTATCATTTTATCACCAACAATCTACTTACCACAAATCCTGAAAGCGGAGTAAAAATCAAGCTCTATAATTATCAACAGCAATTGGTAGAAACTGTTATGACAGATTCTGAAGGGATGACCCTCTACGATAGTGAGAAAAACATCGCTTTTGCCGTTGCTCAAAAAGGAAACAACTATGCCTATGCCAAACTGGAAGACGGAAAGGCTTTATCATTAAGTAAATTTGATGTTTCAGGAAAACAATTACAAAAAGGCATTAAAGGCTTTTTATATACGGAAAGAGGCGTACATCGCCCTGGTGATAGCATTCACTTGACTTTTGTGCTAAACGATATCACTAATCCATTACCCAAAAACCATCCCGTAAAACTAGAAGTAACCGACGCCCGAGGAAAACTTGTACAACGTTCTGTCTTAAGGAACACAAGTTCTTTTAATGAAATAGCTAAAAGCAAAGAAGGTTTCTACTACTTTCCTATTACTACTCAATCTAGTTCCCCAACAGGCAATTGGAATGCTACCGTAACTGTTGGTGGGGTAAAATTCAATAAAACACTAAAGGTTGCCACGGTAAAACCCAACCGCTTAAAAATAAAGTTAGATTTTGACGATGAAATCCTCGATGCCAGCAAACCGGTAAAAGGAACCGCTACAGCCGCTTGGTTACACGGTGCTCCCGCCCGGAACTTGAAAGTAGAAATGGACGCCACACTTAGAACAACTGCTACAGCTTTTAAAGAATATCCTAATTATCAGTTTAACGATCCCGTGCGTACTTTTAATAAAGTAGAGATCCCAGTGTTGGATACCAAACTGTCTTCGGAAGGAAGCACGGCGTTTTCAAAAGATTTTGAGATTAGTGGGAAAGCTCCCGGTATGCTCCAAGCCACTTTTTTAACCAAGGTTTTTGAAGGCGGTGGCGATTTTTCAATTGATGTGTTTTCTAAAAACTTAGCGCCCTATTCACATTTTGTAGGGTTGCGCTCGCCTGAAGCCCATAAATACGGTTCGTATTTTACAGATGAAAACACAGTTTTTGATGTAGCAACTGTCGATGCCCAAGGAAATGCAAGTGCAAACCGCGAAGTAGAAGTAAAAGTATTTAGAATTGAATGGCGCTGGTGGTGGAACCGTGGTAATGATAATTTATCCCGCTATGAAAATGCAACCGTTCACAAACCCGTTAAGAATTTTAAGGTCACGACCAACAGCAAAGGAAAAGCTAATTTTACTGTTAACATTCCTGAAGATGAAGGCGGTCGGTATTTAATTCGCGTAATTGATAAAGAATCGGGTCACGCCACAGGTCGCGTTGCCTATTTTTACCGCAATTGGTGGAAGGCCCCAGTTGAGGGCGATGCCGAAAGTGCTAAGATGTTGGTTTTTTCCGCAGATAAAGAAAAGTACAATGTTGGCGAAGAAGCCTTTATAACCTTTCCTTCGGGGAGTGAAGGTCGAGCGTTAATTAGTGTGGAAAACGGCACTGAGGTTTTAGCAACGCATTGGATTGAAACCAAAAAAGGGGAAACCAAAGCTGCAATCAAGCTTACCAAAGAAATGACACCTAATATATATGTGAATATTTCCTTGTTGCAACCGCATGCACAGACCAAAAACGATTTGCCCATTCGTTTATATGGCGTGATTCCGTTGTTGGTGGAAGATGCTTCAACCATCTTAAAACCTGAAATCAATTTGCCAAGTGTATTGAAGCCAGAAGAACATTTCACTGTGAATGTTTCCGAAGCAAATAACAAACCGATGACCTATACATTAGCCATGGTCGATGAAGGTCTATTGGATCTTACTCGCTTTAACACCCCCGAAATTCACAAAGCTTTTTACACTCGTGAAGCCTTGGGCGTTAAAACATTTGATATGTACGATGATGTAATTGGTGCGTATTCTGGAAGTGTGGATAATATCTATGCTATTGGTGGTGGCGATGTGGCTGCCGGTGCCAAAAATAGAAAAGCTGACCGATTTAAACCCGTGGTAAAATATATAGGTCCGTTTAGTTTGAAAGCCGGTGAAAAAGCATCGCATACGCTCACTATGCCTAATTATGTCGGTTCAGTTCGTACCATGGTTATTGCTGGTGACAACTCAAAAAGTGCCTATGGGAAAACTGACGAAACAACACCGGTACGAAAGCCATTAATGGTGCTAGCCTCACTTCCTCGGAAATTGTCCCCAGGTGAAAAAGTAACGCTTCCAGTAACCGTTTTTGCGATGGAAGAAAAAGTGAAAAATGCTATCATTACTGTAAAAACTGGTGATGGGTTAAAACCAATTAATGGTACTTCAAAAAACATATCATTTCCATCGGTAGGTGAAAAAATAGTGAATTTTGAATTTGAAGTATTACCAACTTCCGAAATACAAAACATTGAAGTGCTGGCTTCTGGAAATGGAGAAAAAGCGAGTTATAAAGTAGAGATTGATGTAGAAAACCCGAATCCTATATCACAAAAAACTACTCAATACACGTTAACGGAAAACGGAAATGAAACCATCAATTTTGAAACCTTCGGCGTGTCGGGAAGTAACGGAGCCATGCTCGAATTTTCTACCGTCCCACCAATGAATTTTGGCAAACGGATGGAATATTTAATTCGATATCCACACGGTTGTGTAGAGCAAACTACCTCAGCAGCCTTTCCACAATTATTTTTAGCCGACGTGTTTGATATTACGTACGATAAGAAACAAGACATTCAGAAAAATGTAGAATCCGCCATCAGAAAGTTGGGGACGTATCAAAATACCTCTGGCGGTCTCAGTTATTGGCCTGGCGAACGGGAGGCAGATGAGTGGAGTACCAATTACGTTGGCCACTTTATGCTAGAGGCGAAGCAAAAAGGATATGCCTTGCCCATTTCGTTTTTAAGTAGTTGGTTGCAGTTTCAGAAAAATACAGCACGGCAATGGCGCAATAGCAGTACGAGTTACAATTCCAGTTTCACGCAAGCGTATCGGTTGTACACCTTGGCACTGGCTAGTCAACCCGAATTAGCAGCAATGAATCGACTTAGAGAGTCTAAAAACCTGAGTAATAATGCCAAATGGAGATTGGCAGCGGCTTATGCTTTAGCTGGGAAAAAGAACGTAGCTGAACAAATTTCGCAAACGGCAAACATCAGTTTTGAACCTAAACGATATGATTATTACACCTATGGATCACCTTTCAGAAACAAAGCAATGGCTTTAGAAACGATGGTAGCTTTGGGAGATTCAAGACAACGGGACATGGCAATTTCCGTAGCGAAAGAATTATCATCACAACGTTGGTACAGTACACAAGAAACTTCCTATGCTTTGTTAGCTATGGCAAAAATGATCAATAAAAATGGTGGGAAAGCGATGGAACTCACTTACACGGATAATGGAAAAACCAAAACGATCAAAACCGAACGTGCCGTAGCGCAACGAGAACTTGGGTTTTCTATGGGTGGTAACTCAGTTTCCGTTTCCAATAAAAAAGGAAATGTAGTCTATGTTACTTTAATTCAGCAAGGAAAACTTCCGTTAGGAAAAGAGTTAGCAGAGCGAAAAAACCTTACCATTCAAGCGCAATATTTAGATGGTACTGGGGAAAAAATTGACGTTTCTAAATTACGTCAAGGAACAGAAATTTCTGCAACCGTTACAATTACCAACACTTCAAACGACCATATCAACAACGTGGCGCTCACTAAAATTTTTCCAAGTGGGTGGGAAATTGTCAACACTAGTTTTACTGAGCTTGGTGGCGGCGCGAATGGCGAGGCACGTTATACCGATATTCGTGATGACCGAGTCAATTTTTACTTCGATTTACGAGCGAAGAAGTCGAAAACGTTTACGGTAAAGTTGAATGCTTCCTATTTAGGAACCTATTATTTACCCGGAACACAAGTAGAAGCAATGTATGACCGTAATTATTATGCGCGTAATAAGGGGATGTGGGTTGAGGTGGAAAAGTAAAATATCACTTATATAAAATGTTGAAATTAAATTTTGAAAAGGGAAACGAACGTAAAAGCCTTCATTAAAAAACACAAGTTCAAACTTAGTGTCGTGTTCGTGGTTTTCCTTGTTTGGTTGCTTTGTCTTCCTTCCCAATTGTTTAAAACACCTACCTCAACCGTGGTTGAAAGTCGGGAAGGAATTATGATGGGCGCTCGTATCGCCGATGATGGGCAATGGCGATTTCCAAAGATCGATTCGGTGCCTCATAGATTTGAGCAATCTATTTTATATTTTGAAGACGAGTATTTTTACAGTCATCCAGGTTTTAATCCGGTTTCCATTGCAAAAGCTCTTTGGCAAAACATCACTACCGATTTTTGCAGAGGTGGAAGTACACTCACCCAACAAGTAATCAGGCTTTCCCGTAAAAACCAAAAACGAACGTATTTTGAAAAATTGATTGAAATATTCCAAGCTACCAGATTAGAAGCGGGAAATTCAAAAGATGAAATTTTAAATTTATATGCTTCGCATGCGCCTTTTGGCGGAAATGTAGTAGGATTGGAAACTGCCGCGTGGCGTTATTTTGGTATTCCGGCCAGTGAATTGAGTTGGGGACAATCGGCTGCTTTAGCAGTTCTACCTAATGCACCGGCTTTAATCTTTCCGGGTAAAAATGAAACTATTTTAAAACAAAAACGAGATAGGTTATTATTAAAGTTATTTCAGAAAAATGTAATCGATAAAACAACATATGAATTGGCAATTGCCGAACGATTACCTGGCAAACCGATGCCGCTTCCTGAAATAGCCCCTCATTTAACCGAAAAATCCCGGATTGAGCATCCTGGTAAACGCATACAAACCACAATAGACCTTTCCTTGCAACAAAAAACCAATCGCATTGTAAAAGAGCATCATTTTCAACTAAAACAAAATCAGATTCATAACCTTTCGGTTTTAGTTTTAGACGTTAACACCAAAGAAGTTATAGCCTATGTAGGCAACGCACCTACTACAAAAGAGCACAGTAATTATGTTGACATAATCGATAAAAACCGAAGTACCGGAAGCGTATTGAAACCCTTTCTGTATTCTGCTTTGTTGGATGCCGGCGAATTATTGCCCAATATGTTGGTTGCCGATATTCCAACAACTGTAAATGGCTACAGCCCTGAAAATTTTGACAACACCTTTAACGGAGCTGTTCCGGCGAGTGTGGCTTTATCCCGTTCCTTGAATGTGCCCGCCGTTAGAATGCTTCGGGAATATGGGCTGCAACGGTTTTACAATCGGCTGCACGACGTTAAATTAAGCAGCATCGGTCATCCTGCCGATTATTACGGCTTATCCTTGATTCTTGGCGGAGCGGAAAGTTCATTATGGCAAGTTACCAATGCCTATGCGGGACTGGCTTCGACTTTAAATTATTTCAATTCGTCTTCTAGTGAATACCGTCCGCACGAATTTACTGAACCCATTTATGTAAAAAACAAAAAAGCTAACTTCGGAAAAAAACAGCCAAATCCTTCTGTTTTTAATGCAGGCGCTATTTACGAAGCTTTTACCACTATGAAAGAAGTGAATCGTCCGCAAGGGGAAGAGAATTGGAGTTTTTTCAGTAATTCACATCCTATTGCATGGAAAACGGGAACGAGTTTCGGTTTTAAAGATGCGTGGGCTGTGGGCGTTACCCCAAAATATGCTATTGGAGTTTGGGTAGGTAATGCCGATGGAGAAGGCCGTCCAGGTTTAACTGGAATTGAAGCCGCGGCACCTGTCTTGTTTGATGTCTTAGAGGTTTTGCCATCTACTTCAAAATGGTTTGCGACACCATACGACGAACTGACTGAAGCTGAAATATGCCAAAAAAGTGGCCATTTGGCCAATGTTTTTTGTACGGAAACGGTTTCAGAATTTATTCCGAAGAACGGGTTGAAAACAGAACCTTGTCCATATCATCAAAAAGTGTTTTTAACTGCTTCGGAAACTGCGCGCGTAAACTCATCTTGTTATGAGCTTTCTGAAATGAAACAAAAAAGCTGGTTTGCCCTTCCGCCTGTCATGGAATATTACTATGCACCATTACATCCCGAATATAAGCCCTTACCTACTTTTAAAAATGATTGTTTGCAAGAAGGAGAAAATTTGATGGAGTTTATAGTTCCGAAGAAAAACGAAACCATTTTATTGGCAAAAGATTTTAACGAAACCACACAAGAATTAATCTTCAAACTCGCACACCGCGACCCAGAACGAACCGTGTATTGGTATTTGGATTCAGAGTATATAGGGTCAACCGAAACTTTTCACGAGATTTCCGTTTTAATAAAACCGGGAGCTTATCTATTGACTGCCACCGATGCCCAAGGAAATGAAGTGAAGCAACACATAAAAATTGCCTTAGCAACTAACTAAAAAATGTATGTATTTCTTTTGAATTTCATTTAACAAAAGTTTAGCATGTAATTGGTTCGGTGATTTCCGAACCAATACTATCTTTGCTTAAAATTTATTTTAATGCAGAATATTTCAGAAGAAAAATGCAAACTCGTTGAAGAACTAGGTTTAAACTTTGAAGAAAAGCACAACCTACCCCCTCTTGCTGGTAGAATTTATGCGTTTATGATACTTTCTAATGTTGAAGGTCACAGTTTTGAAGACATTATAGAAATAACATGTGCAAGTAAAAGCTCTGTTTCAACCAACCTTAATTTATTGGTACAATTAAAGTTTATTGAATATTTCACAAAAACTGGAGATCGCAAACGGTATTTCAGAACGACTAAAAATTATCTGCGGATTACCTTGGAAGAATATCTCGAGTCTATTGAAAAAGAATTGAATTTGGTCAAAAAAGTGAATTCTTTCAACAAAGAGCACAATCCAGAAAAGTTCAAAAAAAATAAAAATCTTGGACTCATATTTCAAGAATATTTAACCACACAAAAAGAAAATTTAGAAACCACCATTAAAAAAATGATCGCGTTTAATAACGAATTTGATCAACTGTAAATTTAACTAGCTATGAAAAAAACGCAAATATTAATCTTGCTCTTTATATCATCCCTGGCATTGACTTCCTGTGGAAATGATGAAAAACAACAAGCTCAGGCTGCACAAGGACAACAAAAATTAGGTTTCCCTGTTGTAACCATACCTACAAAAACGGTAACTGCATACACAAATTACCCTGCAAGTATTGAAGGGATCGTGAACAGTGAAATTCGAGCAAAGGTTTCGGGTTATATATCTAATGTCATGGTCGACGAAGGTCAAAAAGTACGTAAAGGCCAGTTGCTTTTTAAGCTTGAAACACAATCTTTAAGTCAAGACGCAGCCGCCGCTAAGGCAAATGTAAACGCAGCACAAGTGGAAGTTGATAAACTAAAGCCTTTGGTTGAAAAGAATATTATTAGCAATGTACAGTTGGAAACCGCTAAAGCAAAATTAGAGCAGGCAAAAAGCGGCTATAATAGTATTGCTGCCAATATTGGTTATGCAAATATTAAAAGCCCGGTCGATGGGTATGTGGGTTCTATTCCGCTTCGGGAAGGTGCTTTGGTAAGCCCTAGCTCGCAAACACCTTTAACTACAGTAGCAGATGTGAGCAAAGTATATGCTTATTTCTCGTTGAATGAAAAAGAATACTTAGACTTTATACAAAATACAGAAGGCGAGGGTTTAGAAGAAAAAATAAATAACCTTCCAAACGTTAGGTTGGTATTGGCAAATGGTAATCTTTACGAACACGAAGGGAAAATTGAAACAATTAACTCTCAAGTAAACGTAAATACAGGAACCGTTTCATTTAGGGCAATTTTTTCAAATCCTAAACGGTTGCTTTCCAATGGATATAGTGGGAAAATACAAATTCCGCAAACGTTTGAAAATGCCATTGTAATCCCAGAGTTTTCAACTTATGAGAGACAAGGGAAATTATACACCTACAAAGTTCAAGGAGATAGTATTGCGGTTTCTACCCCTATTGAAATTACCGATCGGGTAAATAATTTGATTATAGTACAATCAGGTATTAAAGAAGGTGATAAAATTGTTGCCAAAGGAGTTGGTAAATTACGAAATAACGCACCTATTACTCCTCAACCTGTTTCTTTTGACAGTATCGCTAAAGGGTTAGAACAAGCATTTAAATAAGAAAGTATGTTAAAGATATTTATTGAAAGACCGGTATTATCAACCGTAGTTTCCATTATATTGGTGATTTTGGGGGTTTTAGGAATTACAACACTCCCTACCACGCAGTACCCTGAAATTGCACCTCCCACAGTTCAAGTAACAGCAAACTATCCCGGTGCCAATGCACAAACAGTTCTGGAGAGTGTGATCATTCCTATTGAAGAACAAATAAACGGGGTGGAAGGAATGACATATATTACTTCTACAGCCAGTAATAGTGGTCGTGCAAGTATACAAGTGTTTTTTGATCAAGGTACCGATCCCGATATTGCAGCAGTAAACGTACAAAACAGGGTGGCGCGTGCTAATTCTTTGCTTCCTGTTGAAGTAACACAGTCTGGGATAATTACACAAAAACAGCAGACAAGTGCTTTAATGTTTCTCACCACGTATTCTGAAAATGAAGAATACGATGCAACTTATATTCAAAACTATTTGAATATAAATGTGCTTCCAGAATTAAAACGTATTAATGGCGTGGGTGACGTTAGTGTATTCGGAAGTAAAAATTACGCCATGCGTATCTGGCTGCAACCTGAAAAACTTGCCGCCTATAACTTGGTTCCAACAGATATAACGACCGCTATTGACGAACAGAGCCGTGAAGCCGCTGCAGGGGCTTTAGGACAGAATAATGCTGAATCATTTGAATATGTCTTAACCTATTCCGGTCGTTATAAAGAAGAATCTCAATATGAAGATATTGTAATCAAAGCATTGGATAATGGGAAGTTTTTGACCTTAAAGGATGTTGCTGAAATTGAATTGGATGCTGAAGGATATAATGCCATTTCATTCACCAATGGTAATCCAGGTGTAAGTATGGCGGTTTACCAAACGGCAGGATCAAATGCCCAGGAAATTATTGAAATTATCCATGAAAAAATGGGAGATCTTTCTGCAGATTTTCCAAAAGGGATGAAATATGTAGTGAATTTTGATACCAATGAATTTTTAACAGCCTCGATAGACAAAGTACTAACCACTCTTTTTGAGGCATTTATATTAGTTTTCATTGTTGTGTTTTTGTTTCTTCAAGATTTTCGTTCTACATTGATACCTGCTATTGCTGTACCTGTTTCCATTATCGGGACTTTCTTTTTTCTTAATTTATTTGGTTATACAATTAACCTTTTAACGCTTTTTGCGTTGGTATTGGCTATTGGTATTGTGGTAGATGATGCCATTGTGGTGGTGGAAGCTGTGCATGCCAAACTTGAGGAAGGATCAGAAAATGCGTTAAAGGCAACCCGTTCGGCGATGGATGAAATTACCGGAGCAATTGTTTCCATTACGTTGGTAATGGCTGCGGTATTTATTCCTGTAACTTTTATTACAGGCCCTACAGGTGTGTTTTACGAACAATTTGGCGTTACTTTAATGGTTGCCATAGGTATTTCGGCAGTGAACGCATTAACATTAAGTCCTGCCTTAAGCGCACTTTTCTTAAAACCTCATACTGAAAAAGGTAAAAAGAAAAATTTATTACAACGGTTTTTTACTGGGTTTAACGCTGGTTTTAAAGCAACAACCAATAAATATGTTAAATCACTAGGGTTTTTATATAAGCACAAATGGATAACAGCAGTCATACTTATCGCAGCTACCGGTGCAATTTTATGGGCAGCCAAGACTACCCCAACCGGTTTTGTACCTGATGAAGACCGTGGATTGATTTTTGCCAATATTGAGCTTCCCGCAGGTGCAACATTAGACCGTACAGTTGGTGTACAAAAAGAGCTGGAAGCAAAGGCCAAAAGCATTCCTGGAGTTAGCGATATCTCATTAGTAAGTGGTTTTAGTATTATTAGTGGTGCCGGCAGCAATTATGGGATAGGTTTCATTAAACTGGATAATTGGAGCGAACGGGAAGAGGATTCAAAATCAGTAGAAGCCATTACTGGCCAACTATTTGGAATTGCCGCTACCATCCCCGATGCCAATATTTTATTCTTTGCACCTCCTTCGGTGCCTGGTTTTGGAGCATCTTCGGGTTTTGAATTGCAAGTTTTGGATCAGTCTGGAGGAAGTTTTTCTGAACTGAGCCAAGTAACCCAAGAATATTTACAAACACTTTCACAACGTCCGGAAATTCAATATGCTCAAAGCTCTTTTAATGTAAACTACCCGCAATATGAAATTGATGTAAATATTTCAAAAGCCAAAGAAGCTGGTGTGTCGGTAAGTTCTATTCTTTCTACTTTACAGGGTTACATAGGTAGTATTTATGCCGCTAATTTTTCACGTTTTGGAAAACAATATCGAGTATATGTACAAGCATTGCCAGAAGATCGAGCTACCACCGAAAGTTTAAACAGTATGTATGTTAGAAATGATTCCGGTACTATGGCACCCATTACAGAGTTTATAAACTTAAAACGGGTATATGGCCCACAATCGGTTACACGTTTCAATCTCTTTAATTCTGCAAGTGTAAATGGAGCTGCAGCACCGGGATATTCTTCGGGTGACGCAATTGCAGCAGTTCAGGAAGTAAGCGAAACTGCTTTGCCTCAAAATTATTCTGTTGGGTTTTCAGGATTGACAAGAGAAGAAATTAATGCAGGCAATCAAACCACATTTATATTCTTGTTATGTATTGTATTTGTTTATTTTATTCTATCTGCTCAATATGAAAGTTACTTAATTCCTTTTGCGGTCTTGCTTTCTTTACCTGTTGGTGTAATGGGGGCTTATTTAACAACGAAATTTGCAGGATTAGAGAATAATGTCTATTTCCAAATTTCGTTAATCATGTTAATAGGATTGCTCGCTAAAAATGCAATTCTTATTGTAGAATTTGCCATACAAAGGCGAAGGTCGGGTCTTAGCCGCATGGAAGCGGCTTTTGAAGGTGCAAAAGTACGGTTACGCCCTATCTTAATGACCTCTTTCGCTTTCATTGTTGGGCTATTACCATTAGTGTTTTCATCAGGGATTGGAGCTCGTGGAAATAATGCCATCGGTACAGGAGCTGTTGGAGGATTATTTATAGGGACCGTGCTTGGAGTATTTATTATTCCTATTCTCTATATCTTTTTCCAATGGCTTCAAGATAAAATAAACGGAACCACCAAAAAAGAAGCTGTAGAAGCAAACTAATTTTTGAAAACTGAAAAAATGAAACAAGTTAAAATAATAAAAATTTCAGCAATTGCCTTGGTTTTCTTAATACTGCAATCTTGCTTTGTGGCCAAAGAATACAGTAGGCCGGAAACTGTTGTAGAAACTGAATATTACCGAACAGACAAACTGCCTCAAGATAGTTTATCTTTGGCTTCAGTTTCTTGGAAAGAATTGTTTACCGATGCCCAACTTCAAAATTATATTGAAGAAGGGTTGCAGAACAATATCGACATCCGTATTGCCATACAACAGATTTCAGCTGCCGAAGCTTACCTTAAACAAGGAAAAGCAGGTTATTTCCCAACGTTGAATGGAAATGCGACGTATACCCGACAAGAACTTTCAGAAAACAGTCAATTTGGAGGGCAGTTTTCTTCCTTAAATCAATATCAAGTAAGCGGTGGCCTTTCTTGGGAAGCCGATATCTGGGGGAAAATACGCAGTAACAAACGTGCTTTTCAGGCTTCCTATTTACAAACAGTTGCAGCACATAAAGCTGTGAAAAGTAGATTGGTGGCAAATATTGCATCTACGTATTATCAATTGTTGGCTTTGGACGAACAAATTCAAATTACTGAAGAAACCATTAAAACCCGATCCAATAGTTTGGAAACAACCGAAGCTTTAAAAGAAGCCGGTAATGTAACCGAAGTAGGTGTTAAACAAACCGAAGCACAATTATACACTGCTCAAGCCATACTAATCGACTTAAAAAATGAAGCGAGATTATTAGAAAACACCATGTCTATTTTATTGGGAAGCCCAGTGAAAGAAATCACTCGGGGTGAATTGGATAAGCAACAAATAAATACCGAACTAAAAACAGGCGTTCCTGCTCAATTGCTAAGCAATCGTCCCGATGTAATTGCCGCAGAATATAATCTTGTGAATGCTTTTGAGCTAACCAATGTAGCAAGAAGCAGTTTTTATCCTTCGCTTACCTTAACAGCAACAGGAGGATTGCAAAGCTTGGATGTAGACGATTTATTCAGTGCTAGTTCTTTATTTGCAACAATTACAGGAGGGTTAATGCAGCCTATTATTAACGGCCGAAAAATACGAACTCAATACGAAGTATCGCAAGCGCAACAAGAACAGGCTCGTTTGAACTTTAAGTTCGCAATTTTAAATGCTGGCAAAGAAGTTTCAGATGCGATGTATTCGTATGAAGCAGCTACCGATAAAATTGAGGTAAAAGAAAAAGAAAATGAAGCCTACTCTTTAGCAACAGATTATTCCCAAGAATTGCTGGATAATGGGTTGGCAAACTACTTAGAAGTTTTAACTGCCCGTGAAAATGCGTTAAACTCAAGTTTAGATTTAGTAAATGCAAAAAATAGCCAGTTACAAGCCATTGTTAACTTGTATGAAGCCTTAGGTGGCGGCTGGCAATAGATCATAGTTTTCATGATTGGTTGATTGTTGATTCCTGCTCTGTAGCAATGCAGGGCGGGAATTTTTTTTATAAGAAAGTATGCAAAATGACGATGAAAAAATAATAGTTAAAACACTAGATCTTTTTAAAAAGTTTGGTGTTAAAAGTGTGTCTATGGATGATATTGCTTCAGCATTAGCCGTATCTAAGAAAACGCTGTACACACATTTTGACAGCAAAGACCTGCTTATTGAAAAGACTATCTTTTATATTTTTACGGAACATTTCAAAAAAATAGATCGTATACTCGAAAAAGATCTATCGCCTCTTCAAAAAATTATCCTTATTTATCGCTACGGAATCAATCAAATGATCTCGTATGATCCTGCTTTTTACTTCGAATTAAAAAAGTATCATATTTCGGCTCATAAACACTATGAAGGCCATAAAAATGATATTATTTTTAAAACAATTTTAGGCTTATTAAAAGAAGCACAAGAGCTGAACGAAATCAGGCAAGATGTAAACCTGAATCTTTTTTGTGAAATTCATCTCTATAAAATTGATGAAATTTTAGCCGATCCAGACTTCAACACTCAATATTCAACTCAGCAAATGCTGAACCATTTGGTCATTTATAATTTAAGAGGAATTGTCGTCGATCCTGTATTATTCTCTTACTTACCGTAATGAAAACCCTTTTGCTGCCCACCACGGATGTATTTCAATGGCTAAACGACCTGCTTTCACCATAGGATCCATATTGGCCAAACTATCTGCCATTTTTTGAGTTGGCACATTATAAATAGTAATACCGCGAATATCGCCATCATCACCAAAAGGTCCCGAAATATCTGCAAAACCTTTTTCGTACATACTCCCTAAGTGCGCTAAATGTAGTTTTTGAAGACTATCGGCTTCCTTTTTATTTTGCGATCTATTAGCACCTCGTTTTAAAAAGGCTATGAAATATTGTTGCATCAAAACGGTGTCACCGGTTTTTTCATCTACATAATCAAATATCTGGTAACCATCGTTTGTTAGATTCTCTTTAAGTTGCGCTACTGATTCTTTTTTAGCTTCCAAAACTTGCGCTTCTTGCTCTACAAAGGTGTTTTCTTCTTCTTTTTCTTTTACATTGTTACAGCTGCAAAAGACTATTAATATAGCTACTAGCGTAATTTTAGTTTTCATCATTCCAATTTTTAAAAGGGTTTTTGCTTAATTGTGAATTATAATACTTTGTTTCTCCGGTAACTTCCTTTCCTATCCAATTGGGTATGGTGACTGTTTCTTTTTCTTCTGAAAGTTCAACTTCAGCAATAATCAATCCTTCGTTAGCATCAAAAAATTCATCCACTTCAAAAATGTGGTTAGCAGCTTTCACTTCGTGACGTATTTTATCTATTATCCCAGGTTCGCAAATTTTCAACAAGGCTTCTGCTTCTTCGACAGTTATTTGTTTTTCCCACTCAAATCGGCTAGCTCCCGTTTCATTTCCTATGCCCTTTACCGTAATAAATCCTTCGGAGCCTTTTATTCTCACACGTACCGTTCGTTCGGGATCTGTATTTAAAAAGCCTTGTACAATTCTAGTTTTTTTAAACGCGAGTTCTTTAAATGCTTCAGAAGTCACTAAAAATTTCCGTTCTATTTCAATCATGCTTTTGCTATCTTTTTAATTTCATCTGAAGGAATTCTCGTTTCAGAATACGGTTTATATAGTAAGTTTTGCATTGCCTTAGCGATGGTTTCCGGTTCAATCATTTTATATTTTTTCGGAATTAAAAACCCAAATACCTTCGCAAAAAACTGCGCAATAGACTCTCCAGTTCTGTTTTCACTTCGGTCACCACCAATTAATGAAGGCTGTAAGATATATGTTTCTGAAATATTCTGCTGCAAAACATCGCATTCCATTTCACCTTTTACTTTGTTGTAGAATACGCTACTTTCTGGGTTTGAGCCTAAGGCTGAAATTACAATAAACTTGGAAATTGAATTCTGTTTAGCCAATTTCGCCGCTGTAACAGGAATACCATAATCTATTTTTTTATACGTTTCTTTATCAGGTGTTTTCGATTTTGTCGTTCCAATGCAACAAAAAACAACATCGCCTGTAAAGTGTTCTGTTTGGCTTTCTAACTCAAACATATCGACTAGATGTTCTTCTACTTTTGGGCTTTTTACGTTACTTGAACTTCGTGAAAACAATTTTATGGTTGAAATTGAATCGTCATTAAGTAACCGCTGAAGCAATATACTACCCGTTAAACCAGTTGCTCCTAAAATAATTGCTGTTTTGGCCATTTTCTTGTGTACTTTACTACTAAGATATTATAATTTTATAAAATGAACGAGTCGCTGCCCATTCGTAAAATAATCCATGTAGATATGGATGCTTTTTATGCTTCAGTAGAACAGCTGGACAACCCCGAATTACGGGGTAAAGCCATTGTTGTGGGTGGAAGCAGTAAGCGCGGTGTGGTAAGTGCTGCGAGTTATGAAGCCCGAAAATTTGGGGTGCGATCGGCTATGAGCAGTGTAATTGCAAAACGCCTTTGTCCTCATCTAATTTTTGTAAAAAGTAATTTTGATCGGTATCGAGAAGTTTCGCAACAAATCCGGAAAATCTTTCATGACTATACAGATCTAGTCGAGCCTTTATCGTTAGACGAAGCCTATTTAGATGTTTCAGAAAATAAAAAAGGGAATCCTAGTGCTACGTTAATTGCTAAGGAAATCAGACAGAAAATTAAAGAGAAGACCGGGTTGAATGCTTCTGCAGGGATTTCCATAAATAAGTTTATTGCCAAAGTTGCGAGTGACATCAATAAACCTAACGGACAAAAAACCGTTCCGCCGGAAGAAGTACTCGACTTTTTAGAAAAACTGGATATTAAAAAGTTTTACGGTGTAGGGAAAGTGACCAAGGAAAAGATGTACCGTCATGGAATTTACACGGGGGAAGATTTAAAATCAAAATCGGTTGAATATTTAACCGAACACTTCGGAAAAAGTGGTGGTTATTATTACCACGTGGTTCGGGGAGTTCATAACAGCGCCGTAAAACCTACTAGAACCCGAAAATCGTTAGCTGCTGAGCGGACCTTTTCAGAAAATATTTCTTCGGAAGTGTATATGCTAGAACGCCTTGAAACGATTGCCGAGGAAGTAGAAAGACGCCTTACCAAAAGTAACGTGGCCGGAAAAACCATTACCCTCAAAATTAAATACAGCGATTTCACGTTACAAACAAGAAGCAAGACGTTACCGTTTTATATTTCGAGCAAGTCACTGATGCTCGAAGCTGTTAAAGATTTGTTATTTCAAGAGAAAATGAAAAATTCGGTGCGATTATTGGGGATTTCTTTATCGAACCTCAATAACGAAAAAAAGGAGCAACAGCCCGAACCTGAGGAAAGTATAGACGTTCAACTAAAACTTGATTTTTAAAATATGCAATAAGACTACTTGAATCTAATTAATAATTTCAAAAACCCATCTATTATGAAAAAAGTAGCTTATTCTCTATTCGTTTTAGCCGCAACCATCACGGTATTATCTTGTAAAAACGAAACAAAATCAAATGAATCTTCAGAAATTTCAGAAGAAACTAACAATTTAGCTTTAGCTGAAAAAGAAACCAAAACTACACCAGATTTTCTCTACGTAACCGCTTCAAGCGGACTTACTCTACGAAAACATGACAATTTAAACAGTGATAAATTAGGCGTAATGCCGTACGGAACTAAGATTAAGGTAATAGCCTCAGAAAATGAAGAAACGATGACCATTGGTGGTATTAGAGGTGCGATGCATGAGATAGAATACAATCAGAAAACTGGCTATGCTTTTAACGGGTATCTTTCCAGATTTTTTCCTCCTGAAGAAGACATAAATGCCAAAATATACGCTGATGATTTAAAAGGACAGTTCCCGGAAGTTTCATTTACAGAAACCAGCGGCGGAACGGCTAGTAAACCTACAAATACTGAAACATTAGTGCTCCCAACCGACAAGTGGCACGAAGCATTCTACATTGCAGCCGAGTTGTTCGATATTCCGAAGAGTTTTGCATTCCCCACCCCAAAAGGAAGCAAGGAAGAAACTATTAAAGAGAAGGACCCTAAAAGTGGTACTTGGACAAGCCAGTTAACTGTGAATAGAAAAGACAATAGTCTAGAAAAAATAAATTATGACTATCGAACTGAAGGCTTCGGCTATTCTGTAAATATTACCAAAGAAGGAAAGGAAATGAAATTAGAACGCACCGAAGTGGCAGACTAAAATTTGTAAAAAAGTAAAAAGCCGAGTTTAAAACTCGGCTTTTTTTTATTTAATCAATGATACCCTTAACGTATTTACCATCCCTTTATCTGAAATGGGCATAGCCGCAAGGTTAATTAGATAATCGCCTTTGTTTACGTATCCTTTATCTCGCGCAATTTTGTTTACATCGTCAACTGTTTCATCGGTACTCACAAATTTATCATAGTAAAAAGCTTTTACGCCCCACAATAAATTTAATCGTGATAAAATACGTTTGTTAGATGTAAATGCTAAAATGTTCGCGTCTGGTCGCCAAGCCGAAATTTGAAAAGCTGTATAACCACTGTTGGTTAACGTACAAATGGCAGTCGCATCAATTTCATTTGCCATAGTTGCGGCATGATAACAAACCGATTTGGTAACATAGCGATTGGTTCTAATTTGTGGCGGCTGGTGTGGTACCGTAATTAAGTTTGAGTTTTCCACACTTTTGCAGATATTGGCCATCGTTCTAATAACTTCAACTGGATATTTACCTACGGAGGTTTCTCCACTTAACATAACAGCATCGGCACCATCCATTACTGAATTGGCCACGTCATTCACCTCGGCACGAGTTGGTGTTAATGAGGTAATCATCGTTTCCATCATTTGTGTAGCGATAATTACAGGAATTCTAGCTCGTTTTGCTGTTAAGACCAGTTCTTTTTGAATAAGCGGTACTTCTTCAGCTGGAACTTCTACTCCCAAGTCACCTCTTGCAACCATTAAACCGTCGCAATAAGCAACAATTTTATCGATGTTTTGTACAGCTTCGGGCTTTTCAATTTTAGCGATAATCGGAATTTTATATTCACAATGTGCTTCAATAATAGCTTGTAGCTCTTTTAAGTCTTCTGCGTGGCGTACAAATGATAAGGCAATCCAATCTACGTCTTGTTTTACTGCAAAAACTGCGTCTTTTTTATCCTTATCTGTAAGTGCTGGTAACGAAATGTTGGTGTTGGGTAAGTTTACACCTTTTCGAGAACGCAAGGGCCCTCCTTGAATTACTTTAGCCTTAACTTCATCTTTCCCATTGGTTTCAATTACTTCAAAAATAAGCTTCCCATCGTCTAGCAAAATTCGTTCGCCAGCATTAACATCTTTAGGGAAACTATCGTAATTCATGTACACCCTTTCACTTGTGCCCTCAAACTCTTTTCCGGTACAGAAACTAATTTTATCTCCCGGATTTACAATCACTTCTTCCTTCATGATGCCCACCCGTAGTTTAGGACCTTGCAAATCACCTAGAATAGCTGGGGTAATACCCAATTGCTCCCCTACTTGTCTAATAGTTGCGATGCGTTTTTTTACATCTTCGTATTTGGCGTGAGAAAAGTTTATGCGAAAAACATCCACCCCTTCCAAAATCATTTTTTTTATAATTTCCTTTTTGGTGGTCGATGGGCCTAAGGTGGCGACTATTTTAGTTCTTTTTAATTTCTGCATTAATTGAATATTAAATTGTTTTTAGACTTTATATGTTCACTATCTATAAGGTAAGAAGAAATAATGGATTTTATTTTATTTGCTTCTGAAAGCAGCTTATTTATTGAAACCTGGTTGTGTTCGGAAGTAATTTTTAAAAAATAATCCACTTTTTTATACTCCGGAATTAAATAGGTGGTTATGTATTCTTCCGAAGCATTTGAACCAAATAATCCTCCGCTGGCTGTTGTATTTGCAGTTGCAGATTTACAAGTGTTTGAAACGAGATCATACACCATGTAATTTGTGGTGTCTTCAAATTCAAACAACGGAAACTGCACTTCTAATCCATCCTTTGAAAATTCAAGATCTGTTCTTCGCCGTTTTAACCGTAATTGTAAGTATTTATTTAAGTAGAACGCCATTTTATAGGGCTCCACACCACAGTGAATAGCTAGTATTTGAAAATCTTCCCTAAAATCGTCTTCGAGCACTAATTTATGTTTACCCATAACGGATTTTAGCATAAAAATAAGGATACTTTAGGTAATTAACGAAAGGCTTAGTTTAATTCTTTGTCAATTTTTGACTGAAACTTATAATAAGCTCTTTTAGCGGCTCGTTCTTCAGCTTTCTTTTTTGAAGTAGCACGTGCCTTGGCAATGGTTTCATTTTCTAGTTGAAGCTTAACAGCAAAGTGCTTTAACTCATCTTTGCCAGTGTCTTCATATACATGAAACTTGAAGTGTTGTTTACTTTTTTGGCACCATTCAATAAATAAACTTTTATAGCTTATTATCTTGCCTTCCAAGCGTTCAATATCAACATAAGGTTTAATAACCCGTTTATAAATAAACTTTTCACAATAGTTATATCCACGATCTAAATAAATGGCTCCGACTAAAGCTTCAAAGATATTTCCGTGAATGTTTCCTCCAAATTGATCAGAAGAAACGGAGGATTTTAAAAACTTGATAAGGTTTAAGTCCCGTCCTAATTCATTTAAATGTTCGCGGCTTACTACTTTGGATCGCATCTTAGTAAGATATCCTTCATCGCCGGAAGGTACTTTGCCAAAAAGATGAGCAGCAATTACCGCTCCCAACATAGCATCTCCTAAAAACTCTAAACGCTCATAGTTTTGGGGTTGACCGTCATTATTCTTCTCGTGAAGCGATCTATGGGTAAAAGCTTCATTATAGATTGAGATATCCTTGGGCTTAAAACCCAATATTTTTTTAATTGCATGAAAAAAATCCCCGTCGGTTGAATTTCGGGAATTAAATATGTTTTTAATGGATGCCATCTAGTATTTATGCGTCCAGTTTTTTGAACAGCACACAGGCATTGTGCCCTCCAAAACCAAAAGTATTGCTCATTGCTACTTTAATTTCACGTTCTTGAGCTTTATTAAGGGTAAGGTTAAGAGATGGATTTATATTTTCATCAACTGTAGTATGATTAATGGTAGGTGGCACCACACTATTTTCCATTGCTAAAATGGAGGCAATCGCCTCAATAGCTCCTGCAGCACCTAATAAGTGCCCAGTCATGGATTTAGTAGAATTAATATTAATGTCTTTAGCATGTTCACCAAAAACACTGGTAATTGCTTTTAATTCGGCAACATCACCTAAGGGTGTTGATGTACCATGTGTATTAATAGTATCTACTTGATTAGGGCTCATCCCTGCATCACGTAAACAATTAAGCATTACACGCTCTACACCAATACCATCTGGATGTGGAGCTGTCATATGGTGGGCATCGCTAGACATTCCGCCACCAACAACTTCAGCATATATTTTAGCACCGCGTTTTTTTGCGTGTTCGTATTCTTCAAGAATTAATGCTCCTGCTCCTTCCCCTAATACAAATCCGTCACGGGTAGCATCAAAAGGTCTTGATGCGGTTTCAGGACTATCGTTTCGGGTAGAAAGGGCATGCATAGCATTAAAACCTCCCATACCAGCTTTTGTTACTGCCGCTTCACTACCACCAGTTACAATGACATCGCAATGCCCTAACCTAATGTAGTTTAAAGCATCAATCATTGCATTGGCAGAAGAAGCACACGCAGAGACCGTTGTATAGTTAGGCCCCATAAAGCCGTGTTTAATAGAAATATTACCAGGGGCAATATCAGCTATCATTTTAGGGATAAAGAAGGGGTTGAAACGTGGTGTTCCATCCCCTTCTGCAAAGTTTATTACCTCATTTTGAAAGGTTTCAAGTCCGCCAATACCAGCACCCCATATAACTCCTACACGAAATTTATCAACGTCGTCTAGGTTTATTCCCGCGTCTTTAATAGCTTCATCTGAAGATACTAAAGCATATTGGGCAAAGCGATCCAGTTTTCTGGCTTCTTTCCTATCAAAAAAATCTTCTGGTTTAAAGTCTTTCAGCTCGCAAGCGAATTTAGTTTTGAACTTTTCAGCATCAAAATAAGTAATAGGGGCACACCCGCTCTTTCCATTGATTAATGCTTCCCAATAATCAGGAATGTTATTACCAATAGGCGTAAGTGCTCCAAGACCTGTAACTACAACTCGCTTAAGTTCCATAAAGGACTAAATTTATTTAGCTTCTTCTATATATGAAACTGCTTGACCTACTGTAGCAATGTTTTCAGCTTGATCATCTGGAATTTGAATATCAAATTCTTTTTCGAACTCCATAATAAGTTCAACTGTATCTAAGGAATCAGCTCCTAAGTCGTTTGTAAAGCTTGCTTCGTTAACAACTTCGTTTTCGTCAACTCCTAGTTTGTCTACTATAATTGCTTTTACTCTTGATGCAATGTCTGACATAATCTTTGTTTTTTTAATTTAATTAAGTGGCAAAAATAAAATTTTTTAATTTAATACACCATTTTAAACCTAAAATGTGAATACCAATTTAAACATTTTTGGGAGAAGTAAAACCCTATTACCTTACTTTTGTTATTTATTTAATATTACTTCTTGAAAACCTCATTGTTATTTTGATGAAAAAACGCATTGTCATATTCGCTTCTGGTAGCGGTACCAATACCGAAAATATAATAAAATATTTTAAACAATCTAATGTTGGTGAAGTTGTTCTTGTACTGTCAAACAAGAAAAATGCCAAGGTGCTAGAAAAGGCTAAAAAACACAATATCAAATCCCTATACTTTAATAAGGAAAATTTATTTTCTGAAGGAGGCATTTTAAAAACGCTTCAAAAAACCAAACCAGACTTAATTGTATTAGCAGGCTTCTTATGGAAGTTTCCTGAATTAATTTTGGAGGAATACCCAAACAAAGTAATAAATATTCATCCAGCCTTGCTTCCAAAATATGGTGGAAAAGGAATGTATGGAAACTATGTTCACGAAGCAATTATTGCAAATAAAGAACCTGAAACTGGTATTACAATTCATTATGTGAACGCAAATTATGATGAAGGCGCAATTATATTTCAAGAAAAAACACCGCTTTCAGTAAATGAAACACCAAAAACGGTTGCTGAAAAAGTACATGCATTAGAATATGAACATTTTCCAAGAGTAATTGAAAAATTATTAATTGCTGAAAAAACTGATTAATGGCAAAGACCAAAAAATATTATGTCGTCTGGTTCGGAAACCCAACAGGTATTTTCCATAGTTGGAAGGAATGTAAAAAAGCCATTACAGGAGTCACCGGCGCACAATACAAAAGTTTTGAAAGTTTAAAAGAAGCTAAAATAGCGTACAATAAAGAATACGCAGACTATAAAGGAAAAAACACCAAAAAGAAAAAAACACTTACTAAAGAACAATTAGCTAAAATAGGGCAACCCAATTTATATTCCATCGCAGTTGATGCGGCTTCTAGTGGTAACCCAGGGAAAATGGAATACCGAGGCGTAGACACCCAAACGCATAAACAGTTGTTTCATCAAGGCCCTTTTCAGCAAGGAACTAATAATGTAGGTGAATTTTTAGCTTTGGTTCATGGGCTTGCTTATTTAAAGAAAATTAGTAGCGATCGTATTTTATATACGGATAGTAGGATTGCAATGGGGTGGATAAAACGAAAAAAGTGCAACACTAAATTAAAGAAGTCTTCAAAAAATAAATCGTTATTTGAATTAATTGCCCGAGCCGAAACTTGGCTTAAAACAAACACTTATTCCACCAAAGTGGTTAAATGGGAAACCAAAGCGTGGGGCGAAATTCCAGCAGATTTTGGAAGAAAGTAATAATCAACACCTTACACTTTGTTTAGTCTTCGTTAAAAACATATATTTTCTAAATTATTTCGTTAAATTTGCACCCTCAATTTAAAACCCTTTTATGAGCAAACTCGTTATAGTTGGTACCGTTGCTTTCGACGCTATTGAAACGCCTTTTGGCAAAACCGATAAAATATTAGGTGGCGCCGCTACATATATAGGGCTGGCAGCTAGCCAATTTAATGCCGATGGCGCTATTGTTTCAGTCGTTGGAGGTGATTTCCCAGAGGAATATATCGCGATGCTGAAAAACAATAATTTAGATGTTTCAGGACTTGAAGTTATTAAAGAAGGAAAAACATTCTTTTGGAGCGGGAAATACCGTAACGATATGAATTCTCGCGATACTTTAGCGACTGAGTTAAATGTATTGGAGAATTTTCAACCTAAAGTACCAGAAAACTATACAGGTGCTGAAGTGGTGATGTTAGGAAATTTACATCCGCTCGTCCAATTAAGTGTGATTGAGCAAATGGATTCGCCAAAATTGATTGTGCTGGACACGATGAATTTTTGGATGGATAACGCCTTAGCCGAATTAAAAGAAGTTATTGCTAAAGTAGATGTTATTACGATTAACGATGAAGAAGCTAGGCAATTAACCGGTGAATATTCATTGGTGGTAGCAGCTCAAAAAATAAGAGAAATGGGACCTAAATATGTGGTTATAAAAAAAGGAGAACACGGAGCCTTGTTATTTCATAATGACGATGTCTTCTTTGCACCTGCATTACCGTTAGAAGAAGTTTTTGATCCTACTGGAGCGGGCGATACATTTGCAGGAGGATTTACGGGTTATTTGGCAAAAACCGCAGATTATAGCTTTGAAAATATGAAGAATGCCATAATTTATGGTTCGGCTTTAGCTTCGTTTTGTGTAGAAAAATTTGGAACAGAACGATTGGAGGGTCTCACAAAAAAAGAAGTACATCAGCGCTTGAAACAATTTCAAAGCCTAACACAATTTGATATAGAATTAACATAACATCGCGCCCTGAATTTTCGGGGCGTTTTTAATTGAACTAATTTTTCAGAAAAATGAGCGACGCGTTAAAGCACGAATGTGGAATAGCAATGGTACGATTGCTGAAACCGCTTGAATATTATAAAGAGAAATATGGAACTGCATTTTACGGAGTAAACAAAATGTACTTAATGATGGAAAAACAGCACAACCGTGGTCAAGACGGTGCCGGTTTTGCCAGTATTAAACTTGATGTAGACCCTGGAGAACGTTACATAAGCAGAGTACGTTCTAACAAATCGCAACCCATCCAGGATATTTTTGCTCAGATTAACGGTCGTATTAATGAGGAGTTTGAAAGACACCCAGAATACAAAAACGATGTCGCCGCTCAAAAGAAAAACATCCCTTACATTGGCGAATTGCTTTTAGGGCACGTTCGCTACGGAACTTTTGGCATTAACAGTGTAGAAAACGTACACCCCTTTCTTCGGCAAAATAATTGGATGCACCGTAATTTGATTATTGCCGGTAACTTTAATATGACGAATACTACCGAGCAGTTCAATAATTTGATCAAACTTGGGATGCACCCTAAAGAAAAAGCCGACACCATCACTGTGATGGAAAAAATTGGTCATTTTCTAGATGAAGGCGTTCGCAAACTTTATAAAAAATCGAAAAAGGCAGGATTGAATAAAATGGAAGCTTCTCCTTTTATTGCTGAAAACCTTAAAATTGAAAAAATACTTAAGAAGTCTGCTAGAGATTGGGACGGAGGCTATGCTATGGCCGGAATGTTGGGGCACGGTGACGGATTTGTATTACGCGATCCTGCAGGAATACGTCCAGCCTATTACTACAAAGACGATGAAGTGATAGTTGTTGCTTCAGAAAGACCAGCAATTCAGACTGTATTTAATGTGTCGTTTGAAGACATTAAAGAAGTAGAACCTGGACACGCTATTATCTTGAAAAAAGACGGTAGTTTTTCAGAAAAAAAGATACTAGAACCATTAGAGCGTAAATCTTGTTCGTTTGAGCGAATTTATTTTTCCCGCGGAAGTGATGCTGAAATTTATGAAGAACGAAAAGAGTTAGGCCGTTTGGTGATGCCAAAAGTTTTAAAAGAAATAAACCACGATACCGAAAATACCGTGTTTTCTTTTATTCCGAACACAGCTGAAACTTCGTTCTACGGAATGTTAGACGCTGCCCAAAATGAACTGAACAAACAGAAAAACGAAGCCATTTTAGAGGAAGAAGGGAATTTAACCACTGAAAGGCTTCAGCAGATACAACAGCATAAAATTCGCACCGAAAAAATTGCGATTAAAGATGTAAAACTGCGAACCTTTATTACCGAAGATAGCAGTCGTGATGACTTAGTTGCCCACGTATACGACGTCACCTACGGGGTTGTTAAACCAACGGATAATCTAGTTATTATTGATGATAGTATTGTGCGCGGGACAACACTTAAAAAGAGTATCCTAAAGATGCTGGATCGATTAAACCCGAAACAAATTGTAGTGGTTTCATCTGCACCACAAATTCGCTACCCAGATTGCTATGGTATCGATATGGCACGTTTGGAAGGTTTAGTTGCTTTCCAAGCAGCGTTAGCACTTCATAAAGAACGCGGAACGTATGATGTTGTTGAAGAAATCTACCATAAATGTAAAGCGCAGCTAGATACAGAAGATAAAGATGTGGTAAATCACGTGAAAGATTTATATGCTCCTTTCAGCGATCAAGAAGTTTCTGATAAGATTGCTGAAATTATTAGCGACGAAAACATAAACGCAGATGTAAAATTGATTTTCCAATCGGTAGACGACCTGCACAAAGCTTGTCCTAAGAATTTAGGTGATTGGTACTTTACAGGTAATTACCCAACAAATGGTGGAAAGCGAGTGGTTAACAAAGCTTATGTTCATTTTTACGAAGGAAACCCAGAAAGAGCATACTAACCTGTTAAAAAACAGTGTAAATAGTTATTATTAAACACTTAATCGAGTTTATAAAACAGTTCGTCCAAAAGTAGGAAAAACCTTATTGTAGAACTGAAAATTTGATATATATTTGAATTATACCATAGCATAAGTAGGTTAAGTTTATGGTAAGATTTGGGGCAAAAAAAGGTGAACACTTGTTCACCTTTTTTTATGCGCCAAATTCGGGGTGGCGAGCTGTAGTCTATACTTAAATGACACTAACAGAAAATAAAGCGAGCCACTTACAATTTCATTTAAACACATATTTGCTTTTTTCAAGCCTGATTTAAATAATTATAACAAATTATTTTCATCGTATGGTTAAGCAGCCATCTACTAAGCTTCTTCAACAAACAGAGTTTATATAAAACAAAAAAAGCAAGCGATATATACACAGCTTGCTTTTTCTAAGTAAATTATTAGAAGGTTTAAGTTCGCAACATTCTATGGTATGTAGAATTGCAGTTAGAACCAAACCGAACTATATAATCTTTAAAAACAGTAAAGATATTTTTAGAAGTAGAAGTATCCACTTCGGTCAATGCGTGTTCAATATCCTGAAATTTACTATCTAACGTGTCAAGGTTCTTAACCAAATACCGTTTCTTTCTTTTATGGATAGATTTTTTACCATTTTTTTTCTTTCCAGATATTTCTTGAACTGAATACTTTACCTTCAGTATATAATATTTATTTTCATCATTGCTCATAACTCATTCATTTTTATCAACCCCAAATATATGAAAAATTTAATTACTTAACGTTAAATTTACATTAGCGTAACATTAATATAACTTTTAAAACCTGTTTATCAGATAAATATCAAAATATATAAATTTTTAATAAATCATTCACATGTTTCACCTTCTCTGAAGGAAAACACCTAGCAAAAACATCTCTTTATCGAAAATTAAAGCTATTGGTCTAAAAAACAAACAATTAAATACTTTATAATATATATTTGAATCATACCATAGCATAAGTAGGTTAAGTTCATGGTAGATTTGGGGCAAAAAAAGGTGAACAAGTGTTCACCTTTTTTTATGCGCCAAATTCGGGGTGGCGAGCAATTACTAAAACTTATTCTCTTTAAACAAACTTTGTTGTGAGCCGTTTCCCTCACTTCACAACTAGTTCACCTTTTTTATGTACCAAATTGAAAATCTAATTAAAAATTGATAAAAAAAACCCTCTTAATATTAAGAGGGTTTTTTGATTTTATATAAACTCTACTTATTTATTCTGCTCATATCGTTTTGATACTTCATCCCAATCTATCACATTAAAGAATGCGTTTACGTAATCAGGTCTGCGGTTTTGGTAATTTAGGTAATACGCGTGTTCCCAAACATCTAACCCAAGTATTGGTGTTCCACCACAACCTACTCCAGGCATTAGTGGATTGTCTTGGTTAGGTGTAGAACAAACTTCTACTTTACCACCTTCGTGAACACAAAGCCAAGCCCATCCAGATCCAAACTGACCTTTCGCTGCTGTAGAAAATTTCTCTTTAAAATCTTCAAAGCTTCCATACGCACTGTTAATTGCTTCGGCTAATGCACCTGAAGGTTTTCCACCCCCGTTTGGAGACATTATTTCCCAAAATAGTTTATGGTTATAAAAACCACCACCGTTATTACGAACGGCTTTATCGTCCATATCAAGATTGTTCAAAATATTTTCGATTGTTTTTCCTTCTTGGTCGGTTCCTTCAATCGCTGCATTTAATTTATTGGTATATCCATTATGGTGTTTATCATGATGGATTTCCATAGTCTTAGCATCAATATGTGGTTCTAATGCATCAAATGAGTATTGTAATTTCGGTAATTCGAAAGCCATAATTATATCGTTTTTAGTTATTTATATTTTTTTGTTATGTTCATTATCAAAGGTACGCAGAAGAAGACATAAAAAATGTTATAAAATTTATAAGATTTTATAACCATATAGATTATATTGATTATTTGTGCAAATACACACACGATTCGCTACTTTTAAATAAAAAACAGCTTGAAAACAACTTCGCCATTCACTATTTACAACGCTGCCGCAGGAAGCGGTAAAACTTTCACCCTAGTAAAAGAATATCTAAGCCGTTTACTACTTTCAAAAAATGAAGGAAGCTATAAAAATCTATTGGCGATAACCTTTACCAATAAAGCGGTTGCCGAAATGAAACAGCGGATTATTTCAAATTTAGTTTCTTTTTCCTCGGAAACATCTCTTTCATGTCCATCGGATATGATGACGCTTCTTGCTTCTGAAACAGGAATGAGTCTTGAGGAAATTCAAATTACTTCAAAAGCAATTATAAAGCATTTATTGCATCATTATTCGGCTTTTAGCGTAGAAACCATTGATCGCTTTAACCATCAATTACTTCGAACTTTTGCTCGTGACTTAAAACTTTCTTCAAATTTTGAAGTGAGTCTAGATACAGATCAATTATTGTCTGAATCCGTAGATCAATTAATTAGCAAAGCGGGCGACGATAAAAAAATCACCAACGTCTTATTGGACTTCGCACTTGAAAAAACAGATAATGATAAATCGTGGGATATTGCCCTAGATATTACCAAAGCTTCTTCTTTGCTTTTTTCTGAAAATGAAGCCAAACACATTAAAAAACTAAAGCTACAATCCCTCGACAATTTTCTTTCGTTTAAAAAGCATTTGCTGAAACAACAAAAACAACTTTCAGAAAACATAATACAAGTTGCTTCCATTACCCTTAAAACAATAGCTGACAACGGATTGGATGAAAGCCACTTCAGCGGGAAATATTTATACAACTATTTTGTAAAGCTTTCTGAAGGCAATTTTGATGTTCCGTACGGCGCCAAATGGCAAGAAACCTTAGGCGAAAAACCCTTATACCCAGGACGTATAAAACCCCCAGAAAGCAATATTATGGACGGATTAGCACCAGAATTGGTTTCCGCTTTTTCAACGAGTAAAAAGTTGGTATTTCAGCTACAGTTAATTAATTCCATAGTAAAAAACCTCACCCCGCTTTCGGTTATCAATTTGGTGCAGCAGGAAATTGAAACTATTAAGGAAGAGAAAAACATCTTGCCTATTTCAGAATTTAATTCCATCATTAATAAAGAAATAAAAAACCAGCCTGCGCCTTTTATTTATGAACGGTTGGGAGAAAAATACCGTCATTATTTTATTGATGAATTTCAAGATACTTCCGAATTGCAATGGGAAAATTTAATTCCTTTAATTGAAAACGCATTATCGCAACAAGTAGCAAGTGAAGAAGCAGGCTCGCTGTTATTGGTAGGCGATGCCAAACAATCTATTTATCGTTGGCGAGGTGGTAAACCTGAACAGTTTATGGATTTATATGGCGGCAAAACACCTTTTGCTGTTTCAAAAGCCGAGGTAGAAACCTTAGACACCAATTACAGAAGTTGTAAAGAGATTATCACGTTTAATAATTCATTTTTTACGTTTGTTTCAAAATACTTCGGCGATGCCGAACATACACATTTATACAAAATAGGAAACCAGCAAAAGCCCAATAAAAAAGACGGAGGCTATGTACAGATTGAGTTTATTGAAAAACAATCGGCTACAGAAAAAGAAGAAAGCTATGCAGAATTGGTTTTACAAACCATTAACGAAGTAAAAGCCCACGGTTACCAAGAACAAGATATTTGTATTTTAACACGTCGCAAAAAAGAGGGAATTGCATTAGGCTCTTGGCTTATGGAAAACGGGATTTCAATTATTTCTTCTGAAACGTTATTGCTTCAATCCTCGCCCTTGGTTCAAGGATTAATTCAGACGCTTATTTATTCCTTACAACCTGAAAATGAAGAGGCAAAAATCAATATGTTCGATTTTATTCACGAACATCTTTCTATTTCAGAAGAAAAACATACATTTTTCACTCAATTTTTAAACCAACCTGCGGAAGAAGTAACGCAACTCTTACAGCAATACAACATCGATTTTAATTCCAGTTTTATACATTCAGTTTCTTTATACGAAGCTTTTGAGTATTGCATTCGTCAATTTAAGTTAGAACCGAGTGCCGACGCCTATCTCTTCGGATTTATGGATTTGGTTTATGAGTTTGAACAACAACCATTAGCGTCAAAAATGGCCTTTCTAGAATATTGGGAAACCAAAAAAGAAAAAGTTTCGGTTGCCGCTGCCGAAACTACCGGAGCAGTGCGATTAATGACCATCCATAAAGCAAAAGGATTAGAATTTCCTATTGTACTATTCCCGTTTGCTGAAACCGATTTATACAAAGAAATAGAACCAAAAACGTGGTTTAAAGCCCCTGAAAACGATTTCGGTTTTGAAGAAGCGGTAATTAATTTTAATAGTAGTGTAGCAGAATTTGGCGAAGAAGGTGCTAAAATTTACGCAGACCGCAGAAACACATTAGAACTCGACAATTTAAACCTACTATATGTTACCCTGACAAGGCCTGTTGATCAGCTCTATATTTTTTCTGAAAAGCCAAGCAGCGTAAAAGATCAACCTAAGGATTTTAGTCAGTTGTTTGTAGAATACCTTAAACATGGACAGAAATGGAACGATGACCAATTGTTATATCAATTTGGTGAAAAAACACGGAAAGAACTAAAAGAAGAAGAAAATATTACTGAAACGGTTGCGCCTACATACATCAACACTTCACCAACAAGCCGTAACTTGAATATTGTAACCAAAGAAGCATTGCTTTGGGACACCGAAACCGAAGCTGCTATTTTAAGTGGAAATCTTTTTCACGATACAATGGCTGAAATTAAATATGAAAACGATGCTTCGGAAATATTAAAGAATATAAAAAAACGAGCGATTGTTTCAGAAAGCGATTTTAAAATTTTAAAAGAAGCGGTTGATGCTTTAATACAAGACGAGAAGTTAAACCACTTATTTCAACCTTCCGAAAAAGTAGAAAACGAACGAGATTTAATTACTTCAGAAGGAAAAATATTACGTCCCGACCGTTTAAATTTTCATCCCGACGGTAGCGTAAGTATTATAGATTATAAAACGGGAAGTCAATCTCAAAAACACAGGATTCAAATAAACCAATATGCAGCAGCGCTTTCAGAAATGAATTTTAAGATTGCTGAAAAAATCTTGGTTTATACTTCAGAAAATGGCATACTTATAAATAAAGCCTAACTTTGTTACTTGAAAAAAAACAGACATTATGTACGGAAAAATTAAAGAACACCTGCAAGAAGAACTTCAGGAAATAAAAAACGACGGATTATTTAAAAAAGAGCGCATCATCACCTCTCCGCAAGATGCCGCTATTACAATTTCGACAGGACAAGAAGTGATCAACTTTTGCGCGAATAACTATTTGGGGCTTTCTTCGCACCCAGACGTTATACAAGCAGCCAAGGACGCGATGGATACGCACGGTTTTGGTATGTCGTCTGTTCGGTTTATTTGCGGAACGCAAGACATTCATAAAGAGCTGGAACATAAAATAGCCGATTTTTACCAAACGGAAGACACTATATTATACGCAGCTTGCTTTGATGCAAACGGTGGTGTTTTTGAACCTTTATTGACGAAGGAAGACGCAATTATTTCAGATTCCTTAAACCACGCTTCTATTATCGACGGCGTTCGTTTATGTAAAGCTGCTCGGTATCGCTACCAAAATAGCAATATGGATGAGCTTGAAGAGCAATTAATTAAAGCTAATGAAAATGGAGCTCGTTTTAAGATTATCGTTACCGACGGTGTATTTTCTATGGATGGTTTAGTAGCACCATTAGATAAAATCTGTGATCTAGCCGATAAATATGATGCTTTGGTTATGATTGATGAATGCCATGCTACTGGATTTATTGGTAAAACAGGCCGTGGAACCTTAGAAGAAAAAGGAGTTATGGATCGTGTAGATATAATAACGGGTACATTAGGTAAAGCTTTAGGTGGCGCTATGGGCGGTTACACTACTGGTAAAAAAGAGATTATCGAAATGCTTCGCCAGCGATCGCGTCCATATCTATTTTCAAACTCATTGGCACCGGCAATTGTTGGAGCCTCTATTAAGGTGTTTGATATGCTTGATACCGATACTACACTGAGAGATCGTCTACAAGAAAATACAGCATACTTTAAAAAAGGAATAAAAGAAGCAGGTTTTGATATTATCGATGGAGATTCTGCTATTGTTCCTGTCATGTTATATGATGCAAAGCTATCACAAGACATGGCCGATATGTTGCTGGAAGAAGGCATCTACGTTATCGGTTTTTTCTACCCGGTAGTACCAAAAGAGAAAGCGAGAATAAGAGTGCAATTATCTGCTGCTCACACAAATGACCAACTGGACAAAGCAATAAATGCTTTTATTAAAGTGGGTAAAAAACTAGATATTATTAAGACTGAATAAATTAAATTTGGGGGCAAAAGGCTTTGTATTTATGAAAAATTTAATAGATTTGACTTTGTTTATAAGTAATAAGAACTTACTTTTGCTCTAATTAACACTTAAAAATTAAACAATCGAATATGAAACATCTTAACAGTTTATTAGTTGCTGCCATCCTATTTATGGGTATTGGCGTAGCGAACGCACAAGACGAAAACAACCCTTGGGCTTTTGAGATTGGTGTCAATGCTGTTGACGTCTTTCCCGTTGGTCTAGAGGATGGCCAATCTGTATCTTCTCCTATGAGAGGAGAGCTTTTTGAAGAATTTTACAATGTAAATGATCACTGGAACATTTTACCTTCAGTATCTAAAATTGCAATCAGCAGATATGTTGGTAGTGGTTTTACTTTTTCTGCAGTAGGTTCTATTAACAGAATAGATAAAGTAGGTGATGTAAGTGTAGATGACTTAAGTTACTACGCTGCTGATGGTGAAATTAGATATAGCTTTAGAGACCTTATCAACGGTCCTGGTGGATGGTTTGACCCATCTATTGGTGTTGGTGGTGGTTACACTTGGGTTGATGACATCGGATTTGGAACAGCTAACGGTTTAGCTAGTGTTAAAATCTGGTTTGCTGAAAACATAGCCTTAAACCTACAAACAACTTATAAGCACGCATTTGAAGATGATTACGGAGTAAAGCATTTCCAACATTCTGCTGGTATTGTATTTAAGTTTGGTGGAAAAGACACTGACGGTGACGGAATCTACGACCAAAATGATGAATGTCCAGAAACTCCTGGTCTTCCAGAATTTAATGGATGTCCTGATACTGACGGTGACGGAATCGAAGACAGAAACGATGCTTGTCCAGAAACTGCTGGTTTAGCTGAGTTTAACGGTTGTCCTGATACTGACGGTGACGGAATCGCTGATCCTCAAGATGCTTGTCCAACTGTAGCTGGTTTAGCCGAATTAAACGGTTGTCCTGATGCTGACGGTGATGGTATCGCTGATGGTGATGATGAATGTCCAAACGAAGCAGGTCCTGCATCTAATAACGGTTGTCCTTTCGAAGATAGAGATGGTGACGGTGTATTAGACAAAGATGACCAATGTCCTGACGTTGCTGGTACTGTTGCAAACAACGGTTGTCCAGAAGTTACTGTAGAAGTAATTAAAGAAATCAACGAGTATTCTAAAACAATCTTGTTCGATTATAACAAATCTTCTATCCGTCAAGAGTCTTATGCTTCATTACAAAGCATTGCTGACATTATGAAAGAATACCCAAATACAGTATTCCATATTGAAGGTCACACAGATAGTAGAGGTAGTGATTCTTACAACATGAAGTTATCTAAAGAAAGAGCAGCTTCTGTAAGAGATTACTTGACTACAATCGGAATGCCTAACAACAGGTTAACTTCTGAAGGTTATGGTGAAGAAAGACCAGTTGCTACAAACAATACAGCTGCTGGAAGACAAGAAAACAGACGTGTTGAAATCTCTCTTAACAAGAACAGAGATAAATAAACGATAATGAAATAATGTTCATTAAATAAATAACAGAAACGCCTCCGTAAATCGGGGGCGTTTCTTATTTTTAGGGTATGCAAACATTCTTGGAAGAAACCCTATTTAGCCTACAACGAAAACACCAAGACCTGTCTGGTCTTACCCTTATACTTCCCAGTAAACGTGCTGGAGGCTTTCTTAAAAACCAGTTAAGCAAGCATGCACAAAAGACTTCTTTTTTACCACATATAATAAGTATTGAAGAGTTTATAGAAGCCGTTTCAGGTCTTTCTATATTAGATAGCACAGAACTTCTTTTTAAGAGCTATCAGGTTTATTTAAATACCGATTCATTTTCTGAAAAAGAAAGTTTTGAAAACTACAACACTTGGGCAATTACCTTACTAAACGATTTTAATGAAATAGATCGTTATTTAGTAAATCCAAAAGACTTCTTCAATTACTTAGGAAGTATAAAAACAATGGAGCGGTGGAACTTGAAAGAAGAGAAAACCGAACTTATAGAAAAATACTTACAGTTTTGGAATAGCCTCTTAGAACTGTATACCAACTTAAAAGAAATGCTTCTTCAAGAATCGATAGCATATCAAGGACTGGTATACCGAATCGCTTCAGAAAAAATTGATACTTACATAAGTGAGAATCCTAGTAAAAAACACGCTTTTATAGGCTTTAATGCGCTGAACTCGGCTGAACAAAATATTATACAGCAATTACTAAACACAGGTAATACAGAAATATATTGGGATGCTGATGAGACATTTTTAAAGGACACAAAACACAGCGCCTCTCTTTTTATACGACGCTATTTTAAGAACTGGTCGCATTTTGAAAACAACGCACCTCTTGGTACTTCGAATCATTTTAAAGAGCAGAAAGATATCCGCTTTGTCGAAGTGCAGAAAAATATAGGACAGGCAAAATATGTAGGTGAATTGTTAGCAACCTATTCAAAGGAAAAACTAAATTCAACCGCTATTGTATTGGCCGATGAAAACTTGTTAATCCCAGTGTTGCATTCACTGCCAGACAATTTAGATTCTGTAAATGTCACGATGGGAACCGTGCTTAAAAATTTTCCAGCCACCTTGTTTTTTGAACTTGCATTAACTCTTCATTCCGTCTCTTCTGAAGCTGCTTCAGAAAAAATTAAAACAATTTATTATAAAGATGTGCTGTCGCTTATTAATCATCCGTTAGGAAATTCGTTGCTGAATAACGCTTCAGTAATAACGTCAAAAATTAATGTCGAAAATAAAACACACCTCACTATTGACGATATCCTGCAATTTTCAGATAAAGAAGACACTGATATTGTGTCACTTTTATTTAAAGATTGGAACAACAATAGTAAAACAGCCATTACCAACTGTTTAAAAGTATTAAATAAGCTGAAAAGCGAGTTTCAAGAAAACCCTGTGGAACGTGTTGTCTTATATCAGTTGTATCAAGTTTTTAGCAAGATTGATGCCCTGAACGACTCATACTCACATTTGGATTCAGTAAAAACGGTACAAGGATTGTTTACCGAACTCATTGCAACCACATCACTGGATTTTGAAGGCGATGCGTATGAAGGTCTTCAGATTATGGGAGTCTTAGAAACTAGGGTACTCGATTTTGAAACGATAATTGTTACTTCGGTTAATGAAGGGGTGTTACCTACCGGAAAGTCGAACGCTTCGTTTATTACCTACGACTTAAAAAAGGAATTCAGCCTGCCGCTTTATACTGAAAAAGATGCAATCTACACGTACCACTTTTACCACATGTTACAACGTGCAAAGGATGTTACTTTACTATACAATAACCATTCTGAAGGCATAAACACGGGAGAAAAAAGTCGTTTTTTATTACAATTGGAAATTGAAAAGCAAGAGAACCATACGCTTTCTAAAACCATTTTATCCCCTAAAATTACACCGACTGTACAAACATTAAAAACCATTGAAAAGACAGAGGCAGTAATGCAACGTTTGCAGGAAATTGCTGTAAAAGGCTTTTCCCCTTCAGCACTTACGAGCTACATTCGGAATCCGATTGACTTTTATTTTCAGAAAATATTAAGACTCAATGAAACCGAAGAAGTGGAAGAAACCGTCGCTGCTAACACGCTTGGTACTATTGTTCATGATACACTAGAAGAGTTTTATAAACCACTTCAGGGTACATTATTAACTTCAGAAATTTTAAAGACTTTAAAATTGAAGACTGAAGAAGAAGTTACCACTCAATTTAAAAAAACGTTTAAAGGAGGAACCTTCAATAAAGGGAAAAACCTCATCATTTTTGAAGTAGCCAAACGCTACATTGAGAACTTCATCAACCAAGAAATTTCAGAAATAGAAGCGGGAAATGAAATTAAAATAATTTCTATTGAAAATAATCTAGAGGTTGAAGTAGCAATTTCAGAGCTATCGTTCCCAGTAAAAATTAAAGGAAAAGTAGATCGCGTGGATGAATACAACGGCCAATTGCGCATTGTCGATTATAAAACAGGAAAGGTAGCTCAAGGTGATGTAGAATTAGTAGATTGGGAAGAAATAACGTTAGATTATAAATACAGTAAAGCATTTCAGGTATTAGCGTATGCGTTAATGATGAATAAAGAAATTCCTATTAATAATGCGGAAGCAGGTATTATTTCGTTTAAAAACCTCAGCAGCGGATTTTTAAAATTCGGGAAAAGAGAAAAAGCCCGAGGCGGATCAAAAGATCAAATTATTACGCAAGAAACATTAGATACTTTCACTCATGAGTTAAAAAGGTTAATTCTTGAAATTTGTAACCCAAATAAACCGTTTACCGAAAAAGAGATAGCATGATGATGATTGAACAAAACAAAATACTACATAGGAAAGACAAGAAACCCATTGTATACGATGTATATTACAATGAAAACCAAAAACCAAAACCGGTGGTCATTTTTTGTCACGGTTACAAAGGATTTAAAGATTGGGGCGCTTGGCATTTAGTTGCAGAAGCATTTGCCAAAGCAGGATTTTTCTTCATTAAATTCAATTTTTCCCACAACGGCGGCACCGTTGATGAGCCTATCGATTTCCCAGACCTTGAAGCCTTTGCCGAAAACAATTACACCAAAGAGCTAGATGATCTGGAGACGGTTATTGAATATTTTGCAACCACTAAGCACTACATGTTAGAAGCAGATGTAAAAAACATTTCCTTAATTGGTCACAGTCGCGGTGGCGGGATTATTTTAATTAAAGCTGAAGAAAATGATAAAGTAAAAAAAGTCATCACTTGGGCTGGCGTAAGCGATTATAAGGTCCGTTTTAAGGAAGGCACAGCAGATTTCAAAGAATGGGAAGAAAGTGGCGTTAAACACGTCCAAAATGGACGCACCAAACAGCAAATGCCACATTACTTTCAGTTTTATACAGATTTTAAGGAAAATGAAAACAGACTCACCATCCAACGAGCTGTTGAACAAATAGAAATCCCTCACCTTATTATTCACGGAAGTGATGACCCAACTGTTTCCGTTGAAGAAGCAAAAGCAATGCACCAATGGAACCCAAAAAGTACACTAAAAATTATAGAAGGTACTAACCATGTTTTTGAGGCAAAACATCCATGGAATGATGATAAAATGCCCAATTCACTTAAACAGGTTGTAAAAGCAACAATAAATTTTATAAAATAAAAAAACCACCGCTAACGCGGTGGTTTGTGGAGAATATCGGAGTCGAACCGATGACCTTTTGGCTGCCAGCCAAACGCTCTAGCCAACTGAGCTAATCCCCCATAATTATATCGCTAAAATAATAATTTTTATTAACCTTGAACCTTTAAAACTAATAAACAATTAAATTATTTTATTAAATGATTCGAAAAGCAAACGTTTCAGAAATTGAGCAAATTATAACAATAACCCGAGCGTGTGCCGCTAACATGATAGAACAAAACATCTTTCAATGGAATGCGCAGTATCCTACACTCGAAGCGTTTGAAAACGATAGTAAAAGAAATGAACTGTATGTGCTTACTTTTTCTGAAGAAATAATTGGCAGCATTGTTATTTCAACCTTAAAAGACGAAGAGTATAACGATGTAAGCTGGCTTACTGAAGATGCAAACAACTATTACATTCATCGATTGGCTATTCATCCTGAGCATCAACGTAAAGGATATGCCAAAAAATTAATGAATTTTGCTGAAGATACTGCGAAAGAAAACAATGCAACATCAGTACGTTTAGATACTTTTAGCCAAAACCATCGAAACCAAAAATTTTACGAAGCTCGCGGCTATCAAAAATTAGAATCTATTTATTTCCCGAGGCAAAGCGAACATCCTTTTTATTGTTACGAGTTGGTCTTTTAAATTTTAGACTACTACTTTTGCTCACTTAATCAACTCGCTTTGAATACGACAGTCAGTTTTAAGAGCATCAATAAAATTGCAATTCCAGCTATTATTGCCGGTATTGCCGAGCCTTTGATTTCATTGACCGATATTGCCATAATTGGTAATGTGAAAGAACATTCAATCGAAGCGTTGGCGGCTGCAGGTTTGGTGGGTTCATTTCTTTCGGCCATTATTTGGATTGTGGCACAAACCAAAACGGCTATTTCAGCCACTGTATCACAACATTTAGGGGCTAACAGGTTGCACGCTGTTAAAACCTTGATTCCCCAGGCAATCGGCTTTAATTTCATATTGAGTCTATTTATTTATGGCATTACCGCTTTTTTTGCTGAAGCTATTTTCAGTTTATACAATGCCGAAGGACTTATTTTAAGTTATGCTGCCGATTACTACCGTATTCGTGCCATCGGTTATCCGTTGACACTAATCACTTTTGCCATCTTCGGAATTTTCCGAGGGCTACAAAACACCTATTGGGCGATGAAATGTAGCCTTACCGGAGCATTGGTAAATGTGGTTTTAGATTATCTTTTAGTTTATGGTGTAGAAGGCATTATTCCACCGCTTCATTTAAAAGGTGCTGCCTACGCTAGTTTAGCAGCCCAAAGTGTGATGCTTTTGATGGCCTTATGGTTTTTCTGGAAAAAAACACCGTTTCATCTAAAATTGAGTTTCAATATAAATCCACAATTGAAGCCCTTGCTTTTAATGGCTGCCAATCTTTTTGTACGGACCGCAGCGCTAAATTTTGCTATTTATCTAGCAAACGCTTACGCAACCGATTACGGTAAAAATTACATCGCCGCCCAGAGTATTTTAATGAATATTTGGTTGTTTTTCAGTTTCTTTATCGATGGCTATGCGAATGCTGGAAATGCTATTGGCGGACGCTTATTAGGAGCAAAAGATTATAAATCGCTATGGGTGTTAAGCAAGAAAATAAGCAAGTACGCCATTTTAATAGCGCTTATCTTGATGGCAGGTTGTGCCTTAGCATACGATGAAATTGGACTGCTTTTTAATAAAGAAGCCACCGTTTTGGTATTGTTCAGTTCGGTGTTTTGGATTGTTTTATTAATGCAACCTATAAATGCCATCGCGTTTATGTTCGACGGAATTTTTAAAGGCCTGGGCGAAGCAAAATACTTACGTAATTTATTGTTGGTTGCTACCTTCTTGGGCTTTACCCCTGCTTTGCTTATTTTAGATTACTTTGGACTAAAACTACACGCTATTTGGATTGCCTTTTTTGTGTGGATGTTGATACGTGCTGGAGGATTGGTGATAAAATTCCGAAGAAAATATTTGAATAAAGAAGTATAATCGTAATCTTTACTAAAACAAAAAAATGGAAATTTTAGAATTTATAGGCGGTCCTGGATTATTTTTAATCTTAGCTATTTTAGTGATTGTTGTTGTAGTTTATAACAAATACAAAAACCGATAATTAGCGACTTTTTAACCAGCCTGTAATACTGTAACGCTCAGCAGCTTTTACTACTTTCACTTCGTGTTCCAGTTCTTGGCTTTCAAAAATAACGACGCGTCCAGGAAGTGGCAACACATCTAAAACCTCATTGTTGGCCAAGTAGAGGCTCAATTCGCCGCCATTTTCTTTAGGCCAATTAGCTTCGTTTAAATAACAAACCACCGAGAGTTTTCGCCTATCGTCATTTTGGAACGTATCTAAATGTTTTGCGTAAAAAGTTCCGGTTGGGTACACCGCATAATGAAATTCTTTATGTAAAATCCCCATAAAGCAAGTTCTATTTAGATAGTCAACCAAAGCGTTAATCTTATTGAAAAAAATCTGTTCGCTTGGAGTGGCTTTTTGTTGGTCCATCCACAAAATAAAATCACCTCGTATTTCCGTATGGATTTCTTCATTCACTCGGTTTCCTATCGCCGATTTTTTAAAACGGTCAGCTTCGTATTTTTCCAATAATGAATTACGAAGTTGCGAAACTTCTTCCGAAGAAAAAAAATTATCAATTATTGAAAACTGCTTGTTTTGTATGTCTTCAATAAGGGTTTCAAAAACAGGATTAACTGTAAAATCCAATTGTTCGAACAGTTCCTCTGTTTCCATTTTATTAAAGTATAAAGATGAACAAATATACTTCGGAAAAAGATATGTTTTTCAGAAAAAAATAGTGTCCTTAAAACTTCTATCTTTGTATCATAAAATAGATACATGAGCAAGATTCGAATTACGAAACAATTTTCTTTTGAAACCGGCCACGCACTATATGGTTACGATGGTAAATGCCGCAATGTGCACGGGCACAGTTACAAGCTTTCCGTTACGGTTATTGGAACGCCTATTGACGATAACAACCATGTAAAATACGGAATGGTGATCGATTTTGGCGATCTTAAAAAGATTGTAAAAGAAGATATTGTCGATGTTTTTGATCACGCCACCGTGTTTAATAAAAACACCCCACACGTAGAACTAGCAAAAGAATTACAGGATAGAGACCACAATGTTCTATTGGTAGATTATCAGCCTACCAGCGAAATGATGGTGATTGATTTTGCAGAAAAAATTAAAAAAAGATTGCCCAATAACATTCAACTTCATTCATTAAAACTACAAGAAACTGCTACCAGTTACGCTGAGTGGTATGCTGCTGACAATTAATTTTACAAGCACCCAAGTTACCGCTACAGTCTTTTTTCTATCTTTACCCTATGCAACTACCGGAAGGCAAAAAAATCTATTTTTCGAGCGACAACCACTTGGGCGCGCCAACGACTGAAACCAGCAAACCTCGTGAACAGAAATTTATAGCCTGGTTAGATGAAGTAAAAGAAGATGCAGCCGCCATTTTTTTATTAGGTGATTTATTCGATTTTTGGTTTGAATATAAAACCGTTGTTCCTAAAGGATTTGTACGTGTTTTGGGAAAACTTGCTGAAATACGTGACAGTGGTATTCCTATTCACTTTTTTGTAGGTAATCACGATTTATGGATGGATGATTATTTTGAAAAGGAGCTTAACATCCCAGTCTATCACGAACCTAAAGAATTTATTTTTAACAATACGCATTTTTTTGTTGGCCATGGCGATGGTAAAGGTCCTGGCGATAAGGGTTATAAACGCATGAAAAAAATCTTTACTAATCCATTTTTTAATTGGTTGTTTCGCTGGATGCACCCAGATATTGGGGTTCGTGTGGCACAACACCTATCTGTAAAAAATAAATTAATCTCCGGTGATGAAGATAAACAGTTTTTAGGTGAGGAAAACGAATGGCTCGCGCAGTACGCTAAACGAAAGCTAGAAAACAAGCATTACGATTATTTTGTATTTGGCCACCGCCACTTGCCTATGGAGATAAAAGTAGGTGAAAATTCAACCTACTTTAATCTCGGCGATTGGATTAACCATTATACCTACGGAGTTTTTGACGGTAAGAAATTTGAGTTGAAGGAATTTAAATAAATTATTTATCCGCTTCATATTTCGCAACAATATCTCTGAACTCGTTACTACTAACAACCAATATATCGAGCAATTGAAATTTATTTTCTTCTTTTAATAGAGCTTCTTCAATTTGTTTTGCAGTGCAATATTCTAAAAAGAGATTTTTATATTGCTTGGGGATTTTCAAGGTGTTTTCAAGTAAGGTTTCTGTAAAAAAAACATCATCTTTAAAGAGGTGTATTAAGTCTGTTTGAGTTGCGTATATAATTTCTTTTTCAGGTTTCTTTTTAAAAATTGAAATAACCAACTTTGCAAGAGCCAATAAATTTACCCCACCTCCAGCTGGAGCCTTTCCATAATCAAAAGGATTGTTTTCAATATCATTTTCTATTTGTTTGCTTAAATCCGCATTGTACTTTTCTACATCAAATTCTTTTTCTTTTCCGCTTAACAGCACCTCATCTAAAGTGTTTATTTTTTGCTTTAGTTCAACAATTAAAAGCGTTCTATATTCGGCTAATGTGATGATTTTATCTTGGCTTATATGAAAAGATGACTGAAATGTAAGCGTATCACCAATAGCTGCTTTAATTGTAAACGCACCGTCTTCATTGGTAACAACAGCAGTTTTTTTGTTGCTGTTAAAAACAGTGACACCAGGTAATACCGAGGTATCATCATAGACTCTTCCTGAAATTTCTTGTGATAATAAGGATGTGGAAAATAAAAGAAATACGACACATAATAGTATGCTTTTTAATTTACTAAAATGATGGTATTTTATATTCAAACTATTCTTTTATATCTTTTAACCGCAGTTGCAAACTTACATTGCCTTGCCATTCGTTTTCATCGATTACGTAGGCTGCTTTAAAGGAATTATCACCGCAAGCAATGTCTTGCTTCTCTGCCATACCGAAACCTATCCCCACAAACTGAGGAGAGTTGCCTTGTTTTATGGTAATACGCAAATGTGTTTTATCTTCGCCTACACATTTTCCCCAACCGGTGTCTTTTAAGCCTTGCGTCATAAACACAGGAGTCATATTTCCGGGACCAAAGGGTGCAAACTGCTTTAAAAGACGATAAAATTTTGGGGTTATTTCAGTTAAATTGATTTCAGAAGCAATTTTTAATTCAGGTTGCAATAGTTTGGGGTCGATGGTTTCTGAAACCACTTTTTCAAACTCCCCCTTAAAACTTTCAAAATCTTTTTCGTGTAACGTTAAGCCCGCTGCATATTTATGCCCTCCAAATTGCTCAATATATTGGGAACATCTTTCCAGTGCATTGTAAACATCAAATCCTTGGACTGATCGCGCTGAAGCAGCCAACTTTTCTCCACTTTTTGTAAAAACCAATGTTGGGCGATAATACGTTTCAGTTAAACGTGAAGCTACAATGCCAATCACTCCCTTATGCCAATCTTCTTGATAGACCACGGTAGTAATGCGGTTTTCTTCCTTATTTTCAACAATTTGAAGTAAGGCCTCTTCGGTAATGGTTTTATCGGCTTCTCTCCTATCGGTATTGAATTGTTCAATTTCCGAAGCATATTCAATCGCACGGTTAACATCTATTTCGGTTAATAATTGCACAGCGTGGTTCCCATGTTTCATGCGTCCGGCAGCATTGATTCTAGGACCTAGAATAAAAACAACATCGGTGATTGTGAGGGTCTTCTTTTTTACTTGCTCTAAAATGGCTTTAAAACCAACTCTAGGATTATTATTAATAACTTTTAAACCATAATAGGCCAACACCCTGTTTTCCCCAGTAATGGGAACAATATCTGCACCAATAGCAGTAGCCACCAAATCTAAATACAGTAATAAATCGTCTATTTTCAAACCTCTTTTTTCTGAAAGCGCTTGAATTAATTTAAACCCCACACCACAACCACATAACTCTTTATATGGATATTCGCAATCCTCCCGTTTGGGGTCGAGCACGGCAACCGCTTTTGGCAATTCGGATCCTGGGCGGTGGTGGTCACAAATAACAAAATCAATATTTTTTTCGGAAGCGTATGCTACTTTATCAATCGCTTTTATGCCACAGTCTAATGCAACTATTAATGAAAAGCCGTTGTCTTCAGCAAAATCGATTCCTTTATACGAAACACCGTAGCCTTCGTCATAGCGGTCTGGAATATATGTCGCTACATTGGGATAGTAGCTTTTTAAATAGGAAGACAGCAATGCAACGCTAGTGGTTCCATCCACATCGTAATCACCGTAGACTAAAATATTTTCTTCATTGGCGATAGCTTTTTCAATTCTTGCTACTGCTTTATCCATATCTTTCATCAAGAACGGATCGTGAAGATCACTTAATTGCGGACGAAAAAAATGCTTTGCTTCATCAAAAGTTTTAATTCCTCTTTGAACCAATAAAGTGGCAATTATAGTATCGACACCTAATTCTTTTGAAAGATGATTGACAATTTTTTCAGAAGGTTTTGGTTGTAATGTCCAGCGCATAAAAGTTCTATTCTAAATAGGGGAGAATGGTAAAGGTAAAGTTATTATTAGTGAAGCAAAGTAAAAAGTGAAATTAAAATTGTATTTTTAAGTATCTAAAAGCTAACTACTTAATTAAATTTAAATTCATGAAGAAAACTAGCCTTTTATGTATCGCCTTTATTTTAAGTATCGGCTTTGTTGTAGCCCAAGACGGAACGTATGATACCTCATTTGGTGACAATGGAGTGGTTTATACAGATATTGATCAACAAATAGAAGTTTTTTATGCTGTAGCACAATCGCCTTCCGGAAAAATAGCTGTTGCTGGAGAAAGTTTAGGGGAAACTGAAATTGAAAGTTTCATCGTTATGTATCTCGAAGACGGAACTATAGACACCTCATTTGCAGATAATGGATTTTTAAGGGAGCAATCAGATAATGAATTTGAAAACATAGACTTCCAAAGCAATGGGAAACTACTGGTATATGGTAATTTTAATGGATTTGATAAAGTCGCGCGATTGCTTCCTAACGGAACATTGGATACCACTTTTGCAGACAATGGATACATGACCAATGGTAGCGGCACTTATTTAATGATAGATGTAAATGACCGTATTTTAACCACTACAACGCAAAATGGCTCGATATCTTTAATGCGGTATTTACCTGATGGAGCTCTGGACACTTCTTTTGGCACTAATGGATCAATAGTATTTGTTTCGGGAGCAAATAGTAATATATCCTTAAAATATTTAGAGAATGGCAAATTACTGATTTATTACAATTCAACAGAGAATGGAAATACACTAAAGTATATTGCACGGTTTATGCCAGATGGTAGCCTAGACCTAAATTTTGGTACAAACGGTAGAGCCGAACTCCCAATAGAAGATTTCATTGGGTGTAAAATCTTTTCTTTTAATGATGAGAGTATACTGGTAAGTTGTAGCGGCTGGAATCCAGATACTTTAGATTTTTTAAGGAAAACATTGAAACTAACCGCACAAGGTGATCTGGATACCAATTTTAGCACTAATGGTGTTTTAAATGGCAAAACGGTGGAATTAATACAGCAAAACCAACGCTTTATTACCAATAGCGGCCCTGTAGATTATGAAGGCGGCACGAACATCGTTTTTAGGCGGTTTTTCAACAATGGAGATTTAGACACTACCTTTCAGTTTGAACCAGCTCCCGAAATAATAGAAAGAAGTTTCAAAAGTATGATTACCAACTCAGGGAAACTATTGATTGCTGCAAATAACATGGGTTTACATGCTTTTCAAGATATCCTGTTATTTCAATATAATAACAATCCATTAAGTATTACTAACAAAAATACAACCTCGATTGCAATTGTTCCCAATCCGTCGAATGGCATATTCAATTTAAAAAGCCAAGAACCTATTTACAGTCCTTATACGGTGAGCGATATTAATGGAAGAATATTACTTACTGGCACCTTTGAAGGTATTGAAAATGAATTAGACCTTTCTTCTTTTTCAAAAGGAGTATATTTCCTGAATAATTTAAGCAGTACCTTCCAATTATTAGTAAAATAGTTAATTTAAAAAAATTCTATAAGGTGGATATTTCAAAATAAATACCCCATAAAATATCCATATTTCACTCAATCAAAAATAGGATTTCACCTATTCATTATCAGTTGTTTACTTCTGTTTAAAGATACCCTAAACCAATACTTTAGTACTTCACATTCAAGCCTAATATAAATTTAAAAGGAAAAAAGATGAAGTACAATGTAAATGGAAGATTGCACGCTGCAATCTGTGATGAAAACAAACGTGTAATTGCCAACACTAAAGTGCGGGCATACAGTATTGAACAAGATGTAAATGCTGCAACAGCTTACACCGCAGCACAGAGCAAAGAAGTGGCGCAGGTTTTTGAAGAAAAACAAATTAAAGTCCGAAAAAAACAGCTCTTGGCAGAAACCAAAACCAATGCCAAAGGAGAGTATAAACTTGAAATCGATGGAAAAAAAACAGACTACAATGGGGGTGCTATCGAAATAGTTTTATACTATGATTCCGTTCCTGATTATGGACAAAAAAACACAGAACCCCCAAAGGGCTTTAAACCTTTTGAAATACGTATAGACATCATACAGCCTAAGTGGCGCGAAACCGAAAATGGTCTTGTTGCAGTTTGGAACTATACCCTACTAAAGCGTATTTGGTGCTATATTTTGCAACGATTGGATATCTGGGTTATATGCGGTACGTTGCTCAATTGTAAATCGCAAGCTCCATTAAATGGTATTGAAGTTACCGCGATGGACGACGATATCATAACCGACGACCGTTTGGGAAGTGCGGTGACCGACGCCAACGGTCAGTTTTGTATTTACTACCGATCGATTGATTTTAAGAAAACATTTTTGTCACCTTGGATAAATGTAGAAACCACGCCACCATTTAGTTTTGACAATGGGCCAGATGTTTACTTTACATTTTCTTTGGGTGGAGAGCTTATTGATTCTGAACCTGTTTCCGAAGCACAAAAGCCAAGCCGTAAAAACGTGGGACACTGCCTATGTGTGACGCTTTGTTTAGACGATGCGCCTCAAGTGACCCAAGACCCACCTGCGGCATTTTACCAAATTGGGTACGCACGCAAGTATCACCCTGTACTCAATATCGATCCAGCTACGGGTAGAACCACCGGAAAAGCCACTACAAGTTGGAACGAACAAGCTTTTTATAGCACGCTAGATCTCCGTGGGTCACTTTCTGAAGAACTCAACGGCAACCCGGTGGAATACAAATTTCAATACGCAATAGTTTCTAGTCCTGACACCGATGTTTCAACCATTTCGAGTTGGACTGATGTTACCAAAGACGAGATTGCCAATACTGTCATCGCTTCGAGGATTACACAATTATTTCCTGTTGTTGAGGCTGATTATTACGCTATAAAAGCAACTGGGGCAGAAATCGATGTGCCTTTCAATGGTAATTGGATTCAAGTACCGCAATATAGCGGTGGTGGGTTTGATCTCTTTTTTAACGGGTCGCTCATCAAGTTAGTTTCTTCAAATTTAGTAAGTAAATCAGTGAACATGTCCGGTTTAACTCAAGGGGAAAGCTCGGTGGCAAACCCTTCTTTGTTGGAGAAAAACACCTACATCGTCTTGCGAATGCGTAAAAGGGAAGTAGGGAGCAACGGTAATGGAATAGCAGCAGGCTTTTCACGACCACTTGCCATTTTTAATACTGAGTATCTCAATGTGCCTCAAGGTGGTTCTTGGTTGCCGGGTGATAGCGATAATGAACGAGGTATTGCTTCGTTGGATCTTCAAGAGTTGATCGATGGAGGAGGCTGTAGCAATATTGCAAATTCCATTTCGGTAAATTATACAGCAACCAACCCTAACTTGGGCAATGTCTGGTTGACAATGACCGGACCCAATGCTGTTAACAGTTTTGAAGCAATCGATTTTCCGTCACCTGGAGAAGAAGCTTACGGTACTTCTAACTATACCGGAGAAATAACCGATTTGAAAAATTGTGCTTATGAAATTAAATTTCATGCTGAACTAAATCTGACCGATGGTGAAAATCAACACCACAACATCAGTGATCGTGTGATTTTTTGTAGGTAACACGGTAAGTTAAGCACAAAACAGAGCTTTTTTAAAATAGATTTCATTTTAAAAAAGCTCTGTTTGCATGGTATCAATTCAATTTCGTAATTTCATATCCTAATATTTAAAAGCCGATACATGCCATTAGTAACACCTTTATCTTCAGATCACGATCAAGAAACCCAAGAATTAGCTGAATTTTTTAATGAAACTCTCGGTTTTTGCCCCAACAGCGTGTTGACTATGCAACGTAGACCAGCTATTAGCAAAGCATTTATCAACCTGAACAAAGCGGTTATGGCTAATGAAGGCCAAGTAACCTCAGCCTTAAAACGAATGATTGCTTGGGTAAGCAGCAATGCAACCGGATGCCGTTATTGCCAAGCTCACGCCGTTCGGGCGGCAGAACGCTACGGCGCCGAACAAGAACAATTGGATAACATTTGGGAATACCGAACGCATCCCGCTTTTTCGGAAGCTGAACGTGCGGCCTTAGATTTTTCGTTAGCCGCTTCGCAAGTTCCGAATGCAGTAACCGCAGATATTGAAAAACGCTTACACGAACATTGGAATGATGGTGAAATTGTGGAAATGCTAGGTGTTATTTCCTTATTTGGCTACCTAAACCGTTGGAACGATTCTATGGGAACCTCCATTGAAGAAGGTGCTGTAGAAAGTGGTGAGCAGTATTTAGGCAAGCATGGTTGGGAAAAAGGGAAACACGTTTAATAATACTTATTTCTTCCCTTCCACAACAACAACCAACTCCCCTTTGGGTGGTTTATTGGTAAAATGTTGTAGTACTTCGTCTGCAGTACCGCGAATGGTTTCTTCGTGCAATTTTGTTATTTCACGGGATACCGAAACTTTTCTTTCTATGCCAAAGTATTCGGTAAAGTGAGTTAAGGTTTTAACTAGTTTGTGTGGTGATTCATAGAAAATCATTGTTCGGGTTTCTTCAGCTAAAAGGATTAATCGAGTTTGGCGTCCTTTTTTTACGGGTAGAAAGCCTTCAAATACAAATTTATCATTTGGTAATCCACTGTTTACTAGCGCAGGAACAAAAGCTGTAGCACCAGGAAGGCAATCTACTTTAAGGTCCGCTTCTACACACGCACGGGTTAATAAAAAACCAGGATCGCTTATAGCGGGTGTTCCGGCGTCGCTAATTAAAGCAATGGTTTCACCGTTTTTAATTCTATTTACAATGCCTTCCACCGTTTTATGCTCATTATGCATGTGGTGCGAGTGCATATGTGTATCAATTTCGTAATGTTTCAGAAGCTTTCCGCTGGTGCGAGTATCTTCAGCTAAAATAAGATCGGCTTCTTTTAATACTTCAATAGCGCGAAAGGTAATATCTTTTAGATTCCCTATTGGCGTTGGAACGAGATAGAGTTTTCCCATAAAAATTTGAAAAGAAGCTTAATTAAAATTTTTCTCTACTACAGTCATAAACCGTTCGGCATATTCTTCTTTATTAAGCCAGTAGTTATAATCGGGCTTTATTTTTCCTTTAATAAATGCTTCAGCTTCATCATAGGATTTCATCGTATTAATTTGCGATAATACTCGGGTGTAATCGTTTGCATCATCATTAAATAAGTGTTTAATAAATGCCAAACGATCGTTCAATCCTATTTGAAGACCCTTGTTTACCGATTCGTTTAAAGATCGCTGCCTTGCTTCTTTTGTATTGGCAAGTTCAGCAACTTTTACGGTATTGGTAGGTTTTTGAGGTTCTTCCGTATTGTCTTGTTTTTTTTCATCACTCGGTTTACGCTCAAAAGTTGGCATTTGCTGATATTGAGCCGCAAAATCTTCCAACTCGTTTTTATCATCTTTTTGAAGGTTTTTCTTTGGTAGAATATCTTCAAGCAATTTATCAACGCGATTTGCTTCCTGTGGCATTTGCGCAACAATGTCCTTTATTTTTTCCATTAAAGGCTCTACCAAATCTTCTTCGTGCTGGGGCTGCGGAACTGGTTCAGGCTCTTTAAACCAATTTTCTTCCCGAAAACTTTTAGAGTCGAATGATTCTTCTTTTTGGTTGTTATCAATCTGACTTTCCATATATTCTAAAATGGCCAAATTTTCATATAATTGTCCAACGATTTTTTTTACAGAAGTGGTGTTAAACTGTTTTTCTTCTTCTGAAAGTTTTTCAATCAATGCTTGTATCTGCTCCCTCAGCTTCTTCTTCATAACTTTTTAAAATGATGTGTTTTTACTGTATTTTGTTTTGTTAAATTTACGCATCCTATATGAAAACGTCAAGGATTTGCGTTTTATTCTAAAATTGAAGTATGTTTCTTGAAAATACCGTTAATCAAAAAGAACAATTTGGCTGGATCGAGGTGATTTGTGGCTCTATGTTTTCGGGAAAAACGGAAGAACTTATCCGCAGGCTGAAGCGTGCCAAATTTGCTCGGCAACGCGTAGAGATTTTTAAACCAACTATCGACATTCGGTACGATGAAGAAAAAGTAATCTCTCACGATAGTAACGAAATTCGGTCAACTCCGGTTCCCGCAGCTGCAAATATCCCGATGCTCGCCGATAATTGTGATGTGATTGGTATTGATGAAGCCCAGTTTTTTGATGACGAAATTGTACAAGTTTGTAACGACTTGGCAAATCGAGGTATTCGCGTAATCGTCGCCGGACTCGATATGGATTTTAAAGGCAATCCCTTTGGCCCGATGCCTAATTTAATGGCTACTGCCGAATATGTAACCAAAGTACATGCCGTTTGCACACGTACAGGAAACCTCGCCAATTACAGTTTTAGAAAATCTAAAAGTGACGATCTGGTACTTCTTGGTGAAACTGAAGAATATGAACCTTTAAGCAGAGCTGCTTATTACAAAGCCGTTTTACGCGACAAGGTGAAAAAAATGGAGGTGAAAGATCCGCAGCAAATACCGCCTAAAAAGCAAGCATAATTTATGCAAAAAGCAACCGAAACAGTTTTAGAAATAGATTTAAACGCTTTAGCGAAAAACTACCAATACCTTACTTCAAAAATACATAAAAACACCTGCGTTATGGGTGTTGTGAAAGCTTTTGGCTACGGTAGCGATTCGGTTGCGGTAGCGAAAGAGTTAGTTACTTTAGGTGTTTCCTATTTTGCAGTTGCTTATCCTAATGAAGGAATTACACTTCGTAAAGCAGGTATTGAAACTTCTATCTTAGTCTTGCATCCCCTACCAGCAACGTTTAAAAAAATTACCGATTCTTGCATGGAACCCGCAATTTACTCCCGTTCCATGTTAACGCAGTTTATTGATTTTGCTGAAGAAAGTGGGCTCACAGATTACCCTATTCATTTAAAGTTTAATACCGGACTCAATAGATTAGGTTTTATTGCAGAGGATATTGAGTTTATTTCTGAAAAAATTACTACTAATTCAAGTGTGAAAATTCAGTCTATGTTTAGTCATTTGGCGGCGAGTGAAGATGTTTCAGAAACAGCGTTTACTGAATCGCAGTTAGATCAATTTAAAGACATTTCAGAAAAAATTAGTAAAAAAATTGATTATAAGCCATTGCGCCATATGTTAAACACATCTGGGGTTTTAAACTATCCCGAAGCACAATACGATATGGTGCGTACTGGAATTGGCTTATATGGTTTTGGTAACGATCCTGAAGAAAATAAGCACCTAAAACCTGTTGCGACTTTAAAAACGGTGATTTCACAAATCCATACGGTAAAAAAAGGAGAAACAGTTGGGTACAATCGCGCTTTTAAAGCTTCTGAAACTACAAAAACAGCCACGTTACCTGTAGGTCACGCCGACGGGATAAAACGTATTTTTGGAAACAGAAAAGGATGGGTAACTGTGCATGGTAAAAAAGCTTTTATAGTTGGAAATGTTTGTATGGATATGATTATGGTCGATGTTAGTGATATAGATTGTGAGGAAGGTGATGAGGTAATTGTTTTTGGTGAAAACCCTTCTGCAGATGAGCTTTCCCAAGTAATTAATACCATTCCTTATGAACTTATTACAGGCGTGTCACAACGTGTAAAACGGGTTATTTGTCGAAAATAAAAACGTTATACGTTTGTTTTTATATAAATTAGCCATTGTTAACCTTAAAAACCAATCAACATGTTAAAAGAATTCAAAAAATTTATTATGACGGGCAATGTCATAGATCTAGCAGTTGCCGTCATACTTGCTGGAGCTGTTAGTTTAGTAGTAAAAGGTTTTACTACAGATATTATGATGCCTATTGTAGGTCACTTTGCAGGCGGAATGGACTTTGCCGACCTTAAAATCATCCTTGACGAAGCTGTTATAGGAACTGATGGTGAAGTAGTTGAACCAGAAAACGCCGTTATGTATGGTAATTGGATTAATGCCATTATTAACTTGATTATTGTTGGTTTTGTACTTTTCATTATGGTAAAGGCCTATAACAAAACCAAAAAACCAAAAGAAGAAGCACCTGCTGCACCAAAAGGTCCTACTCAAGAAGAGTTATTAGCAGAAATTAGAGATGAATTAAAAAGACAGAATAAATAAACGATTTAGCTCCTAATTTTAATTAGGAAACCGCTACACTACATATTATTTAATATTAATTAAACCCTTCGTTACTAAAAGTTTCGGAGGGTCTTTTTTTAGTTATATTTCAGAAAAAATCAATCCATACTATGTATTTTTACAGCAAAATTGAAAACTATGACAATAGCTGTTGTTGGTGCCACAGGAATGGTAGGCACTGTCCTTTTAAAAGTACTGGAAGAGCGTAATTTTCCAATTAGCAATCTGTTACCTGTAGCTTCGGAACGATCTGTAGGGAAAGAAATCACTTTTAAGGATAAAAAGTATAAAATCGTCTCACTACAAGATGCTGTCAAAGCCAAACCTCAACTAGCTATTTTTTCAGCTGGAGGAAGCACATCATTAGATTGGGCACCAAAATTTGCTGAAGTAGGAACCACTGTTGTTGATAATTCCTCCGCTTGGAGAATGGACCCCGATAAAAAACTGATTGTTCCTGAAATTAATGCTTCTGAATTAACTAAAGAAGATAAAATCATTGCTAACCCAAACTGTTCAACCATTCAATTAGTGATGGCTTTGGCACCGCTTCATAAAAAATACATCATGAAGCGTGTGGTTATTTCAACGTATCAGTCTGTTTCAGGAACCGGTGTAAAAGCGGTCCAGCAAATGGAAAATGAAATGGCCGGTGTAAAAGGCGAAATGGCGTATCCATATCCAATTCATAAAAACGCATTACCACATTGCGATGTTTTTGAAGCAAATGGATACACCAAAGAAGAAATGAAATTGGCGCGTGAGCCTCAAAAAATATTGAATGACCGTAAATTTTCAATAACGGCAACTGCAGTACGGATTCCTACGGCTGGAGGACACAGTGAATCGGTTAATGTAGAGTTTGAAAATGATTTTGACTTAACTGACATCCGAAAAGAGTTACACAACACCCCAGGAATTACCGTACAGGACAATCCAGATACTAATACTTACCCAATGCCAGTGTATGCACATAATAAAGATGAAGTTTTTGTAGGCAGAATTAGACGTGACGAAACACAACCAAACACACTAAACATGTGGGTTGTAAGTGATAATTTACGAAAAGGTGCCGCCACAAATGCTGTTCAAATTGCAGAATATTTAGTGGAGAATAAATTAGTATAATCTTTTTAAAAAAAAAGTCTTTAACCTCGAAATCAATAACTTGATATCGGGGTTTTTTATTTTTCAGTATCTTTAGTAAAGAAACACTAAACTACCATACTTATGAATTCAACTTTTACTACTATCCTACGCATTATCCTTGCGTTAGGTTTACTTGTTTTCGGGCTTAATAAATTTATAGGTTTTATGCCCGCCCCAGAACTACCGGAAACTGCTGGGAACTTTATGCAATCTTTAAAAGCAACTGGTTATGTTTTGCCTATTGTGGGTGCTCTGGAGATTTTTATTGGTTTCCTTTTACTTATTAAAAAGTGGGTTCCGTTCGCTTTACTCTTATTAGCTCCTATTAGTGTAAATATTGTATTATTTCATTTGTTTTTAGACCTTCCAGGTATAGCAGGTGCGATTGTTGTAACTGTTATTAATATCATCTTAATATACAAGTACTGGAAAGTGTACCGTCCGTTATTTCAGTATTAGTTTTTTTCTGAAGAAATTACTAACAAACTTATAACAGTTTACAAGAGCGGTTTTTACTACATTTACCGACCATTAAATTATTTTATATGAAAAAACTAATCATACCTATTGTAATTGGCCTTACCGTAGTGGCTTGTAAAGAAGAACCTAAAAAAGAATCAATCGCTGTGGCGTATCCTGAAACTAAAAAAGTTGATACTATAGACACCTATTTTGGAACCGAAATAAAAGATCCGTATCGCTGGCTGGAAGATGATATGAGCGATGAAACTGCCGACTGGGTACAACGTGAAAATAAAACCACTTATGGCTACCTCGATAATATTCCTTATCGTGATGCTCTAAAAGAACGCTTATCAACCCTTTGGAATTACGAAAAAGTAGGCGCTCCTTTTAAAGAAGGCGACTACACCTATTTTTATAAAAACGATGGTTTACAAAACCAATACGTAGTTTATCGCTATAAAACAGGAGAAGACCCAAGTACTGCTGAGGTTTTTCTAGATCCGAATACTTTTACAGATGACGGGACAATTTCATTAGGAAACCTTAGTTTTTCTGAAGATGGTAAAACATCTGCCTATAGTATTTCTGAAGGAGGAAGCGACTGGCGAAAAGTGCTAGTTATGAATGTTGAAGACAGAGAAATTGTTGAAGACACGCTAATTGATATAAAATTTAGCGGACTTTCGTGGAAAGGAAACGAAGGTTTCTACTACTCTAGTTACGACAAACCAAAAGGGAGTGAGCTTTCTGCAAAAACCGACCAACATAAGTTGTATTATCACAAATTGGGAACCTCTCAAAAAGAAGATGAATTAATTTTCGGCGGCACAGAAGCCGAAAAACACCGTTATGTAGGCGGGAGTGTTTCGGAAGACAACCGGTACCTTACCATTAGTGCTAGTACTTCTACCTCTGGGAACAAACTATTTTTAAAAGACTTGAGTAAACCAGATAGTAAGCTAGTAACTATTATGGATAACACAGATAGTGATACATATTTGTTAGACAACGATGGCAGCAAATTATACTTAGTAACCAACCTCAACGCACCGAACAAAAAAATAGTAACTGTAGATGCTTCCAATCCAACGTCTGAAAATTGGAAGGATTTTATTCCTGAAACCAAAAACGTGTTGAGTCCTTCCAAAGGAGGTGGTTATTTCTTTACAAAATACATGGTCGATGCTGTTTCAAAAGTGTCCCAATATGATTATGAAGGAAACAAAATACGCGAAATAGAACTTCCAGGAGTAGGGAGTGCAGGAGGTTTTGGAGCTAAAAAAAATGAAAAAGAATTGTATTACAGTTTTACAAATTATGTAACACCAGGAAGTATTTACAAATTCGATATTGAAGAAGGAACTTCGGAATTGTACCGCAAACCTGAAATAGATTTCAATCCTGAAAACTACGAAAGCAAGCAAGTATTTTATACTTCAAAAGATGGTACAAAAATCCCAATGATTATTACCCACAAAAGAGGTATTGAACTGAACGGTAAAAACCCAACCATTTTATATGGTTATGGAGGTTTTAATATTAGCCTAACCCCAAGTTTCAGTATTACAAATGCCGTTTGGATGGAACAAGGCGGTATTTATGCTGTACCCAACCTACGTGGTGGTGGCGAATACGGTAAAGAATGGCACAAAGCCGGAACTAAAATGAAAAAGCAAAATGTATTTGACGATTTTATTGCTGCCGCTGAATATTTAATAGAGAACAAATACACTACAAAAGATTATTTGGCTATTCGTGGAGGTTCTAATGGAGGATTATTAGTTGGAGCAACCATGACACAACGCCCCGATTTAATGAAAGTAGCATTACCTGCTGTTGGCGTTTTAGATATGTTACGCTACCATACATTTACAGCTGGAGCTGGTTGGGCATATGACTATGGAACAGCCGAAGACAGTAAAGAAATGTTTGAATACCTTAAAGGCTATTCGCCATTGCACAATGTAAAAGACGGTGTGGAGTATCCAGCAACAATGATTACTACTGGCGATCACGACGACCGTGTAGTACCAGCTCATAGTTTTAAATTTGCAGCTGAACTTCAAGAACACCAAAGCGGTTCAAACCCTGTTTTAATTAGAATTGAAACCGATGCGGGTCACGGTGCTGGAACTCCAGTAAGTAAAACCATCGATCAATATGCTGATATTTTCGGGTTTACCTTATACAATATGGGGTATGAAGTGTTGCCTGAAAAAGTAAACGAAAAAATTAAAGAGTAACTTCTTGTTAATATCATAAAAAGGTTGTCAATGTGTTTAAAACTCGGTTGACAACCTTTTTCAATACATAAATTTATGCTGTCCGTATCCATACAATCATTTTCATACGATTCAAAAACGATACTTCAAAATATTAATTTTGAACTGAAACGTGGAAATCATCTAGCTGTTTTGGGTGAAAGTGGGTGTGGAAAATCAACGTTGCTTCATCTTATTTATGGTTTGCTGCATCTAGAAAACGGAACCATTTCGTGGGAAGATAAACAATTAAAAGGTCCCAATCACACGCTCATTCCTGGCGAACCGTTTATGAAATTAGTCGCTCAAGATTTAAACGTGATGCCTTTTACCACCGTTCGGGAAAATATCGCTGAGCATTTACCACGATTGAATCCTAAGGAAGAAAGTGATCGTGTAAACACCTTGTTGAAAGTAGTCGATTTAGAAGCTTTTGCCAACCAAAAAGTAAAGAACCTCAGCGGCGGTCAAAAACAACGGGTTGCCTTGGCTAAAGCACTTGCAAAAGCTCCAAAATTGTTATTGTTAGACGAACCTTTTAGCAGCATTGATACTTTTCGGAAAAATAAATTACGTCGGAGTTTGTTTCGTTATTTAAAAGAAGAGAATATAAGCTGTATCACCGCTACGCACGATGCTGAAGAAGCACTCGCTTTTTCAGATGAGTTGTTACTCCTGAAAGAAGGGGTAATGGAACGTTTTGGGAAACCAGAAACTATTTATAACAGTTTAGAAACTGAATATCAAGCTGGTTTTTTTGGTGATGTTACAGTGCTTCTTTCGCAAGTTAACTCTTCAGAGAAAAGGATATTGCTACCGCATCAATTAATCGTTTCTTTAAAAGAAACCGACTTAAAAGTACAGGTTAAAAAATCTTTCTTTAAAGGAAGTCATTATTTAATTGAAGCTGTTTATGAAGAATTTACAGTGTTCTTCAATCATTTTGAAAGTATTGAAAATGGTAAAACAATATCTTTAAGAGTAAAACCTCACAAGATTTAAAAATTTGTGAGGCTTACATATTCTTATATATTATTTAGCTTCTAAATAGTTTTTACAGCATCGTCAATTTCTGTTTCGCCTTGTAAAATTTCAAAGGTTTTATTACTTGCAATATCGTCATGAAGAGCAGCTACTAATGTTTCGGCTACATCATCACGGGTAATGCTACCGCGTTCATTTAATTTTTGGGCTAGTTTTATTTTACCTGTGCCTTTATCATCAGTCAACGCTCCTGGACGCACTATGGAATAATCCATACCACTTTTACGTAAATGCTCATCTGCATTTTGCTTGGCTTTTAGGTAATGTTGCAAGTCTTCACTTTGCTCTGGATTATCGGCCCCCATAGAGCTTAACATCACAAACTTTCTAATCCCGGCTATTTCGGCGAGGTCAATTAATTTTTTGGCACCTTCTTGATCAACCGCTGTGGTTTTTTCTTTTGAAGTTCCACCGCCAGAACCGGCTGCAAATACAATTTTATGAATTCGTGTTACGGTATGGCTTACATTTTTTTCCAAATCGCCCATAACCGTTTCAATATCTTTCTTTTTAAATTGCTCCGCTTGATCTTGATGACGAATCATCGCTACAGGTTCATAATTTCTGTATTCATCTAAAATATCAACTATTTTTTTTCCTGTGGTACCGTTGGCACCCACTACTAATACTTTTTCCATACCTGCAAGTTACTAAGGGAATAAAAACTAAAAGCCTACGTTAACGGCTTTTAACGTAGGCTTTAGCAAGTCTTTAATAAAATTCATTAAGAAAGAGAAGCTTTACACCTTCACAATCATCTTTCCTTTATTTTTTCCATCAAACAAGTCTATAAACGCTTGTGGTATTTCTTCAAAACCTTCCACAATGGTTTCAGAATACGTTAATTTATCTTCTTGTAACCAGGTAGCCAACTGTTGAATAGCGGCTGGAAACTCCTCTTGAAAATCACGAACAGTAAAGCCTTGCATCAAGACACTTTTTTTAATTAAGGTGGTTTCGTGCCTTGGACCTGTGGGTTGTTCGGTTTCATTGTATAACGAAATAGCACCACAGTTAATAATTCTTCCTTTTCTATTGATGTTTGCCATGGCGGCATCTAAAATTTCACCACCTACGTTGTCAAAATAGACATCTACCCCGTTCGGGCAGGCATTTGCTATCGCCTCGCTCATAGTGTCGGTTGTCTTGTAGTTGATGCCTTCATCAAAATGAAATTTCTCTTTAATAGTCTTAATCTTTTCATCGGTTCCGGCAATACCGACTACTTTACAACCTTTAATTTTTCCTATTTGACCAACAACCGTACCCACAGCACCTGAAGCACCCGAAACTAATAATGTCTCTCCCTTTTCGAGCTTACCAATTTTTTTGAGGCCCAAAAGTGCCGTAATTCCTGTTAAACCCAAAACGCCCAAATAGGCAGATAACGGAGCTTTGCTACCATCTACTTTTTGAAGTCCTTTTCCATCACTAACATTAAATTGCTTCCACGGTAACATACCGTTTATGTAATCACCTTTTTTAAAATCGCCTGAGTTACTTTCTATAACTTCAGCTATAATGCCCGATTCTACTGGTTCATCAAGTTGAAAAGGTTCAATGTACGATTTTTCATCCCGCATTCTTCCGCGTAGATACGGATCTACGGAAACATACTTTGTTTTTAATAAAACTTCTCCTTTCTCGGGACTTGGTTTTTTAGTTTCTTTAAACTCAAAGTCGTCAAGGGCTGGTCTTCCTTTTGGTCTGTTTTTTAGCAATATGGTCTTATTCATTTCTTTTTCAATTTTTTAAATTCAGTGTTCTATAAAGTTACAAGTTTGTAAGGACAGCAGTTTAGGTGTTATATTGATTTTTGGGTTTTTTCTGAAAAGATTAACGTTCTTACCTTAGTAACACAGTACCTTTGCAATTGAACCATCAAGATTTGAACCTTACACAAACCATTTCAAGCAACTTTCAAGACCTGATTCAGTTTTTAAAAAGCACCGACTTTTCAAAAGCTATCATTGTTGGTATTGCCCTTTCATTACCCATAGTAGTTGGTTTACAATTTGGCTTTTTTGAAATAGCTATTGCTTTGGCTTTTGGTGCTTTTTGGAGCTCACCAAGTGATGTAAGCGGTAGCTTTCGGCATAAAACATATGGAATTTTATATTCTATTGCACTTATAGTTATCGTAAGTTTTATTGGAGGTTATCTTGATTTTAATACATGGTTTTTATTGCCAGTGTTGGGTGTGTTGACCTTTGCCATTTCATATATAGCTGTTTTTGGGTTTAGGGCATCTTTAATTAGTTTTTCTGGTTTATTGGCGCTGGTGTTAAGTTTTGCCCACGAAGCTGAACGATTAGAAACCTACGAATATGCCTTTTTTGTAGGCCTTGGTGGTTTCTGGTATTTATTACTAGCCACAATTTGGCACAAAATAAACCCGAAAGGACAAACGGAAGAACTCTTCACTCAAACGTATCAATTAACGTCTCAATTTTTAGAAATTAGAGGGAAGTTAATTGGACCAAATTCCGATAGGGAGCAATTACAATCTAAACTTTTAGAACTTCAGGGCGAAATTAGTGCTAATCATGAAACCCTAAGAGAAATTTTAATTTCCTCTCGAAAAAGCTCCGGCAGATCTATCTATCAAAGTAAACGATTATTGGTTTTTGTTCAGTTGGTCGATATACAAGAAATGGCCTTGGCAAATCCTGTAAACTATACTAAAATGGATGAGTTGCTAAACGACCATCCTGAATACATAGAAAGCTTTCAAAATTTACTTTTTGAAATGTCTAATCAATTACTTCTTATTTCTGAAGCAGGTCAAAACGCGAAGAAGATTCCGAAGCATGACCAATTAATTCAAATTTTCAGAAAGATTAAAGAAGAGATTTCCATTTTAAAATCCAGTAAAGAAAATTACGATTATGAAGGGTTTTTAATGCTTCAAAACTTATTGGAATATCAAGAAAAGCAGATTGAAAAAATTCAAAAAATAAAATGGCTGCTTAGTAATCCAAACCCCAGAGAGCTTACTTTTATTAAAAAGGAAGTTGCCAAGCGCTTTGTAACCACACAAGATTATAACCCAGCTTTGTTGATCAGGAATTTAAGTTTCAAATCGGCTATTTTTAAACATGCTTTACGTTTAGGTGTAGCTGTAATGGTTGGTTATGGTATTGGTGTATTTTTCGATTTCCAAAACCCCTATTGGATTTTACTAACCCTTATTGTTATCATGCGGCCTAGTTATGGACTAACTAAATCTCGCTCAAAAGAACGTATTATAGGTACGTTAATTGGTGGCACCATTGCAACGGGAATTGTCTTCATTACTCAAAACACCTATGTTTTTGCTATTTTAGGAATAGGCTCTTTGGTTATGGCACTTTCCATGTTGCAAAAAAACTATAAAACTGCAGCTACTTTTATTACGCTGAGTGTCGTGTTTATTTACGCCATTATTAGACCCGATGTGTTAACGGTTATTCAGTTTAGAGTTATTGATACGTTAATTGGCGCAGGAATTTCTACAGTTGCTATGCTCTTTCTGTGGCCGGCTTGGGAGTTTATGGATATTAAAAGTAGTATTGAAAAAAGTATTTCGGCCAATAGAGTATTTCTTTCAGAAATTATAAATCAGTATCATAAAAAGGGAGAGTTACCAACCACTTTCAAGCTTTCTAGGAAAAATGCTTTTTTAGAAATGTCTAATTTAAGTGCTGCTTTTCAACGTATGACGCAAGACCCAAAGTCGAAACAAAAAAACTTGGAAAAGATTTATGAGTTAGTGGTGCTAAACCATACTTTTTTATCTTCTCTTGCTTCGTTAAGTACCTATATTCAGAACAATCCAACAACTGAAGCCTCTAGCCGATTTACAACCGCAGGAGAACATATTGATGAAAATTTAGAACATATTTTGTCCTATTTACAACAAGAAGAAAATGGTTCAGTAGCGGTTAATGTGGAAAATAAGAATGAATTTTTTAAACAAGAACTTCCGAAATTCACTACGGAAAACCCTAATCTGCCTACTTCAGTTCACCCTAAGTTAGAGCGCCAATTTCAAGAAGCCCATTTGGTAAGGGAACAGTTGCATTGGTTGTTTTCAATAAGTAAAAAAATGCTTCAGATAAGTGAAAAGGTTAATTTTGCGTAATCGTTCTGAAAGGAATTAAACGACACTTTTAATATTATATTCCTTTTCGTTAAACATAAACATGTCTCCTTTTTTCTTTCCAGAAAGTAATTGCCCAATAGGTGAGTTTAACGCCACGCAAATGTAGTTAGTTTTACCAACGGTTACAGCACCAATTGAAATCCCGATAAAATATGTAGCCTGGTTTGTATATACCAAACTTCCCAACCGAACGTAATCTGATTTTGAATTAATATCGATTTTTCGAACTAGTTGTTGCAATTTTTCAATTTCCAGTAATTGTTTTCCAGCATTTTCCCGATCTATTTGTAGCATTGCCCGACCAGTTTCATGCTTATCACCCGCACTGCTTTTAGATTCTTCAACCAACGATTCTTCAATACCAGCAATGGTTTGTTTTATTTGGCTAAAACGTTTTTCTACCACCTCTATACAGTGGTTTAATAAAGCGGTTTTTAATTCTTTATCGTTCATTTTTCTTTTTTTCTTCTAAGGTAAAAGTACCATAATAACGCATTTGTTTTACAATCCAAGCTTTTCTTTTTTCAATATAAACTGAAGCTGGCGAAGCCTTGTAGTTCCTTGGGTTTGGTAAAATAGCGGCGATTGCTGCAGCCTCATATTGTGTTAAGTTTTTGGCGCTTTTATTAAACCAATATTGGGCAGCGGCTTCGGCGCCAAACACGCCATCACCCATTTCAATACTGTTTAAATAGACTTCCATAATGCGCTCTTTGCTCCACAGGGTTTCGATTAAAAATGTGAAATAGACTTCCATTCCTTTCCTAAACCAACTTCGCTCTGGCCACAAGAAAACGTTTTTTGCCGTTTGTTGCGAAATAGTACTTGCACCACGCAATTTCTTTCCTGTTTTGTTCTTTTCGTACGCTTTTTCAATAGCCTCGTAATCAAAACCGTTATGGTTCATAAAGTTTTGATCTTCTGCACAAATTACGGCCAATTGCAAATAAGACGAGATTTCATCAATAGATTCCCATTGGTGCTTAGTTTGGTAATTTTCATCTCCGTTAGATGCACGAACCCCCATTAAAGGCGTGTACGGAACTGGCACAAATTTATAGACAACCACCCACAAAACCGTGATTACTATAAACCAGACTAAAGCTTTAAAAATAAATTTGAAGAATCGTTTCATTCACTTGCTATTTTTGCCAGATTAGTTCCAATTGCGCTTCCAATTGCAACGCCCATTCCGCCAAGACGTACTCCACAAAATATGTTTGAGGAAAGTTGCTTTACAATTGGTTTTTTCTGTTTTCCCACTCCCATAATTCCGCTCCAACGTTTATCAATTTCAAATGTAGTTTCAGGTAAAATGGTAGTTTGTAACAATTCTTCCAACCTGTTTTGAATTTGTTCCGTAGTTATCATTTTAGTGGTTTCTTCCCCTTTAAAATCAAGGTTTCTTCCGCCACCAAAAAGAATCCGGTTATCAATATTTCTGAAATAATAATAGCCTTTATCTAAATGAAAAGTGCCTTTAATAGGTAAGTTTTCAATTGGTTTTGTGATTAAAACTTGAGCGCGTGCCGGTTGTACTTCTTCATCTAACAGTTGTTTAGCAAAACCATTGGTAGCAATGCATACCTTTTTTGCTGAAACCTCTATTTCATTGTTAAGCTGAAAGGAAACTGAATCAGAATTTTGCGATAGCGCCGTAACCTCAGCACAATTTAGCACCGAAATTCCTGCTTTATATGCCTTCTGAAGCAGAGCGTGCATCATCCTTCCAGTATCTATTTGCCCTTCAAATTTATTGAAGATAAGCTGCGGCTGAATTTTTTTAAACTGAAATGTATTTTCAGTGATTGAAAAGACATCTTCCTTAAAAATGGGATACAATAATTGGTTTATGGATTCTAACTTGGAGTGACAGTGGTCAAATAATTCGGTATCTTCTTCGGTAAATAACTCATAGCCTCCATATTTTTTAAATTGAAGTTGTTCATCTCCTATATTCTTCCGAAGTAATTTAAGCCCTTCTACTCGTTCTTTTACAAGACTTACTACTTCTGCTTCAGAATGTGTCAAAAGGTCATCTACTATTTCTGAAAGGCTTCCAAAGCAAGCAAAACCTGCATTTTTAGTGCTAGCTCCACTGGGCAACATCCCTTTTTCAAAAACGGTGATGTTCGCAGTTGGGTGTTTCTTTTTAAGTGTCAAGGCACAATTAAGGCCAACCAATCCACTACCTATGACAGCGAAATCGATATTTTGTAGCCAAGATGTATGTTCCCAATAGGATAAGGTCATTTATATTGAAGTTAGTATCGGTCGCTTCGATACGTTTCTCGTTCCTCGAAACACTCAGCAACCGTTATTTAAATTCATTTATTAGTAAATGTCAATAAAAAAGCACCAATCCAAAAAAAATAAAAGTTTTTTCTTTGATATTGGTGCTAAATATATTCTTCAGTTTTCTGCCAACTGAATACTGGCTACTGCAACTTATTTTACTCCTCCTCTTCTGGTTCATTCATTACAAAAGTATCCATAAAGGCTGTAGTATACTTTCCGCTTACATAAGCTGGATCGTCCATTAGCTGTCTATGAAATGGAATCGTAGTTTTTATTCCTTCAATAACGAACTCGTCTAAAGCACGCTTCATTTTACTAATAGCTTCTTCTCTCGTTTGAGCGGTAGTAATTAGCTTAGCAATCATCGAGTCGTAGTTTGGCGGAATACTGTATCCTGCGTATACGTGTGTGTCAAGCCGTACACCGTGACCTCCAGGAGCGTGCAATACTTCTATTTTACCTGGTGAAGGTCTAAAGTTGTTGTATGGATCTTCTGCATTAATTCTACATTCTATAGAGTGCAATTGTGGCAAATAGTTTTTTCCTGAAATTGGCACGCCTGCAGCTACTAATATTTGCTCTCGAATTAAGTCGTAATCTACTACTTCTTCTGTAATGGGGTGCTCTACTTGAATACGGGTATTCATTTCCATAAAGTAGAAATTTCGGTGTTTATCTACCAAAAACTCTACTGTACCGGCACCTTCGTATTTAATAAACTCGGCTGCTTTTACGGCAGCTTTACCCATGTCGTCCCGTAACTTTTTAGTCATAAATGGACTTGGCGTCTCTTCAGTCAACTTTTGGTGACGTCTTTGTATTGAGCAATCACGTTCACTCAAGTGACAGGCTTTTCCGTTGCTATCTCCTACAATTTGGATTTCGATATGGCGTGGCTCTTCAATGAGTTTTTCCATATACATATCGTCATTACCAAAAGCAGCTTTACTTTCTTGACGAGCAGATTCCCACGCATCTTGAAGGTTTTCTTCTTTCCAAACAGCGCGCATTCCTTTTCCACCGCCACCAGCACTTGCTTTAAGCATGACTGGATAACCGGTTTCTTTAGCAATTTTTTTACACGCTTTAAAATCTGGAATTACACCTTCACTACCTGGAACACAAGGTACACCTGCTTCGCGCATAGTAGCTTTGGCTCTTGCTTTGTTCCCCATACGGTCTATCATATCGGGAGAAGCACCTATAAATTTAAATTCGTGTTCTTCACATATTTTGGAGAACTTAGAGTTTTCTGATAAAAACCCATATCCTGGGTGAATTGCATCTGCATTTGTGATTTCGGCTGCTGCAATAATGTTCGAAATCTTTAAATAACTTTCGCTACTTGGGGCAGGACCTATACAAACAGCTTCGTCTGCAAAACGAACGTGCAAACTTTCTTCATCTGCTTTACTATAAACCGCAACGGTTTTAATACCCATTTCGCGGCAGGTTCGGATAATACGAAGTGCTATCTCTCCCCTATTGGCAATCAATATCTTTTTAAACATAACTTTCTGAAATTAACAAATTCCAAATCCCAAATTCTAAAAAAATTCAGACTTCGATTCGAAATTTTAGAGGTTATTTATGAAGGGTCTACTAAGAAAAGTGGTTGGTCAAACTCTACTGGAGAAGCGTCGTCTACCAATACTTTTACTATTTTTCCTGAAACTTCACTTTCAATTTCATTGAAAAGTTTCATCGCTTCAATAACACATAATACATCTCCTTCTTTTATTGTGTCGCCTACTTCTATAAAAACAGGTTTGTCTGGAGAAGGTTTGCGGTAAAAAGTTCCAATTATTGGAGATTTTACTGTAATGTATTTTGAATCATCGTCACCAGCTAGTTCTTTACTGTCAGCTGCTGGAGCAGAAGCTTCAGCTTGTTGTGGAGCAGCCGAAGGAGCTACTTGTTGTGGCTGTGCAGCCATCGTTGGCACTTGCTGAATATACGTCGTCTTGTCTTTACCATCCTCTGTTCCGGTTTTAATGGTAATTTTAACATCGTCCATTTCAAGTTTTACTTCACTGGCTCCGGATTTTGCCACAAACTTGATTAAATTTTGAATTTCTTTTAACTTCATATCAGTTGGTTTAATCTTTCGTTTTTTATTTTGCATCGTAGGCCCATTTTAAGTAAATAGCGCCCCAAGTAAAGCCTCCTCCAAAGGAAGCAAATACTAAATTATCACCTTTTTTTAATTGTTTTTCATAATCGTAAATACACAGTGGTAAGGTTCCTGAAGTTGTATTTCCATATTTATGGATGTTCATCATTACCTTTTCTGAAGGAAGATTCATCCGTTTTGACGTGGCGTCGATTATTCGTTTGTTTGCTTGATGCGGTACTAGCCAATCTACATCTTCACCCGTAAGATTATTACGATTCATTATTTTTTCACTTACATCTGCCATATTGGAAACTGCAAATTTAAAAACTGTTTTTCCATCTTGAAAAACATAATGTTTTTTATTAGCGACCGTTTCTGCAGAAGCTGGTAAGATAGAGCCACCGGCGTCTATTTTCAAACTTTGCCGTCCTATTCCGTCACTGCGTAAAATTTCATCCTGAAGCCCATAGCCCTCTTCATTAGGTTCAAAAAGCATAGCACCTGCTCCATCACCAAAAATAATACAAGTGGTACGATCTTCATAATCGATAATAGAAGACATTTTATCTGCTCCGATTAATAATACTTTTTTATAGCGTCCCGACTCTATATAACGAGCGGCAGTAGACATTCCATATAAAAAACTTGAACAAGCAGCGACCAAATCATATGAAAAAGCGTTTACGGCACCTATTTGGGTGGCTACGTAAACGCCTGTTGCTGCTACCGGCATATCGGGTGTGGCTGTAGCCATAATCACCATATCGATATCTTTAGGGTCGGTATTATTCTTTTTAAGGAGATCCTCGGCTGCTTTAATAGCAAGAAAGGAAGTCCCTTTGTCTTTATCTTTTAAAATTCTACGCTCTTTAATTCCAGTACGGGATGTTATCCATTCATCGTTGGTTTCAACCATGGTTTCAAGAATCTCGTTGGAAAGCACGTAGTCCGGCACATAGCCACCGACAGCGGTAACTGCTGCTGTGATTTTGTTCATAGATTTGAATTAAATTCACCCTAAAAGGCTTCAGAACCTTTTAAAGGAAGTGAAAATTACTAAAAATTCATCAAAATGGAGGGTATTATGGGGTGTTTTTAACGTTTACAAGCTCAAAAACAAAAAACTCCCACTGGTATGTGAGAGTTACTTGTTTTAAGTTTGAACGCTCTATGCTTCAACCTCTTCTACAGCATCGATTACAATCTGTCCTCGATAGTATAATTTACCTTCATGCCAGTGTGCTCTGTGATATAAGTGAGCCTCTCCTGTTGTAGGATCTGTAGCTATTTGAGGGGCAGTAGCTTTATAATGTGTTCTTCTTTTATCTCTTCTTGTTTTCGAGATTTTTCTTTTAGGATGTGCCATTGCTCTATATTATTTATCCGTTAATAGTTTTTTTAATTCGTCCCAGCGAGGATCAATTTCTTTCTCGTCTGGATTTCTATCCTTATTAGGCTGTAATTCTTCAAGTTTATCGAGTATCTCACTTTTTAACGTACCGTCTTCTACTCCTGGATGTATCTTTTTTATTGGCATTGCCAATACAATAGATTCATATACAAATTGCTGTATGCTAACTTCGTAACTTCCGTGAGGTAAAATTAATAAATCTTCATCTTCCACGTTAGTGTCTTCGCCAAACTTCACAACAAATTTATATTCTCCGTCTAGTTTCTGGTTATACGGCTCATTGCTTACATCGCAATTTACATTTACAGTACCTTTATAAAATAAGGTAAACTCTAACAATGTTGCCTTTTTAACCAACAATACATCTAGTTTTATAGTCGCATCGTTAAATTCGTTATACTCAAAATGCTCAAAGAACGGTTTTTCAATCGTAAATTTAAACCAGTGTTCGCCTATTTTCAACCCTACAAAAGGGATCGTAAACTCTTTCAATTCCTTCATAATCACACCAATTTCTCATTCCCACCTTACTTGTAAGGCGGGTGCAAAGATAAAAAATTATTTGAATAGCAAATTAATTTATCGTTTCTTTTTTGAAAAGGATTTTTTTTGACTAGTTTTTAATGGATTTTTTGAGATTTTCTTGTACTCTTTTCTCTTTTTATAAATTTGAATAGCGCTAAAAACAGCTTCTTGAAATGACTCGTAATCAGCTTCATTTTTTCCAGCAACATCGTACGCTGTCCCGTGATCTGGAGAGGTTCGCACTCGGTTTAGACCCGCTGTATAATTAACACCTTTACCAAAAGCAAGTGTTTTAAAAGGGATTAAGCCTTGATCATGATAGGAAGCAATAATAGCATCGAAATTTTTATAATTACCAGAACCAAAAAAGCTGTCGGCGGCATATGGTCCATAAACTAATTTGCCATTTTCTCGCAGGATTTTTAAACTGGGCTTCAATACCGTATCGTCTTCATTGCCAATAACACCATTATCCCCGTTATGCGGATTAATCCCTAAAACGGCAATTTTAGGTGCTCTTATTCCAAAATCCTGAATTAACGTATTGTGAATGGTATTAATTTTCTTTTCTATTACTTCCGAAGTAATATTTTTTACAACATCTTTCACCGCAACATGGTCGGTAAGCAAACCAACCCGTAAATTACCAGAAACTAACAACATTAAACTGTCGCCTTGAAGCTCTTGGGCTAAATAATCTGTGTGGCCAGGGAAGTTAAAAGTTTCAGATTGTATGTTAGATTTGTTAATTGGGGCTGTTACTAGCACATCTATCTTTTTATCTTTTAAAGAAGAAACAGCACTTTTAAGAGATTTAATCGCATACTCCCCTATTTTTTTATCTTCTTTCCCAAAATTAACATCTATATGTTCCTGCCAGACATTAAGTACATTTATTTTTTTGTGTACTATTTTATCTAAGGAATCAATCCCATGAAGGTTGAGTTCAAGATTATATTGTTTTTTGAAAAAAGACATTAATTTAACTGAAGCGAATATCACAGGCGTGCAAAATTCCAACATTCGAGAATCTTGAAATGTTTTCAATACAATTTCGCTGCCTATTCCATTAAGGTCACCTATTGAAATTCCTACAATTGTTTTTTCCTTCTTCGCCATAGCAGTTAATACGGTTTTTAATTTCTATTTTTGCATTACAAATGTAACTAATTTAAGGATGTTTACAGGAATTATTGAGCGGGTTGGTAAAATAAAAAAGCTTACCAAAGAAGGTGCTAACCTTCATATTGAAATAAAAAGCGATGTCTCTTCAGAATTGAAAATTGACCAAAGTGTAGCACATAATGGTGTTTGTCTTACTGTGGTTGAAGTAAAGAACGACAGCTATATTGTAACCGCTATTGATGAAACATTACAAAAAACCAATCTTGGAGATCTTGCTGAGGGCGATGCTGTAAATCTAGAACGCGCCATGAAACTCGGTGACCGATTGGATGGACATATTGTTCAAGGCCACGTAGACCAAGTGGGAGTTTGTAAATCAGTTATAGAAGCAAATGGAAGTTGGATATTTACCTTTTCATTTGAAGAGGGAAAAGGAAATATGACTATTGAAAAAGGTTCAATTACCATAAATGGAGTTAGCCTAACGGTTGTTAACTCTAAAGAAAATAAATTTAGCGTGGCTATTATTCCGTATACTTATGAAAATACGAGTTTCAAAGAAATAAAAAAGGGAACTGTTGTTAATTTAGAATTTGATGTAGTGGGAAAATACGTGAGCCGAATTACGCAGGGATATCGTTAGAGCGGTATTTTTTTAATAAAAAGTATATACCTAATAAAACACCAACAATCAATAATAAAGTGATATTATCATCAATTGGAAGACCGGGGGTTCGAGTATCATTAGGCGGGGGTGGCCCTTTACTATCTTTTACAGATTGTGCAAAGCCAAAAGCACTGTTATATAAACTTAGTGCAATAGTTAATATGAAAACGATTCGGGGTCGCATAATTGGTGTCTAAAGTACTATTTTTTTATTAAAATCAAGGTAAAAATAAAGTTATCCAATAATTATTAACTCATTTTTCTCTTTTATATTACTGCTATACTGCTTATAGATACAATTTATTATTATTTAAAGAGCTAAAATAAAGCAATTTATTTAATATAAAAAAGTAATGGGAAACTCTAAACTTTTCTTAACAAAAACTATAAAAAGAACTAAACTTCCTAGACCAAATAAAAGTGGTCCCACATGGGCTCGAACCATGGACCCCCTGATTATGAGTCAG